>JAAOZX010000391.1 GCA_012274225.1 Comamonadaceae bacterium
ACTCTTCCGGGCAGCGGAAAGACACAAGGACACAAGGAGTGGAATCGCTGGGCCGCAATCGAACTACCGGAGCGTTCTCACCCACTCCGTCAGCCAAAACAAAAGCGCCCCGAAGGGGCGTCTTTGTTCCTACTGGCGGAAACGGAGGGATTCGAACCCTCGATGAGGCTCTACACCCCATACTCCCTTAGCAGGGGAGCACCTTCGGCCGCTCGGTCACGTTTCCTAAGAGCGAGGATTATGCCCCAATTGCAGCTCTTCAGGAGGGCGGCTGATCCAGATCGAATGCGCGGTGCAGGGCCCGCACGGCGAGCTCCATGTACTTCTCGTCGATCACCACGGAGGTCTTGATTTCGCTGGTCGAGATCATCTGGATGTTGATGCCCTCCTCGCTCAGCGCGCGGAACATCTTGCTGGCGACGCCGACATGGCTGCGCATGCCGATCCCCACGATGCTGACCTTGCAGATCTTGGTATCGCCCACCAGGGTTTCGGTGCCCAGCGCCGGCAGGACCTTGGTCTTCAAGAGGTCCATGGCCCGCGCATAGTCGTTGCGGTTCACGGTAAAGCTGAAGTCGGTCCTTCCATCCTTGGACAGGTTCTGGATGATCATGTCGACTTCGATGTTGGCATCGGCGACAGCGCCCACGATGTTGTAGGCGATGCCCGGCTTGTCCGGTACGCCAAGTACGGAAATCTTGGCTTCGTCCCGATTGAATGCGATGCCCGATACGATGGCCTGTTCCATTTTTTCGTCTTCCTCATAGGTGATCAGGGTGCCCGAGCGCGCCTCCTGTTCGATATCGATATCCCAGGGCGTGAAGCTGGACAGAACTCGCAGCGGCACGCGGTACTTTCCCGCGAATTCCACCGACCGGATCTGAAGCACCTTCGATCCCAGCGAAGCCATCTCCAGCATTTCCTCGAAGCTCACGGTGTGCAGGCGCCTGGCCTCGGGCACCACTCGCGGGTCGGTCGTGTAGACCCCGTCAACGTCGGTATAGATCAGGCATTCATCGGCCTTCATGGCCGCCGCGACCGCCACCGCCGAGGTATCGCTGCCGCCGCGGCCCAGGGTCGTGATGTTGCCCTGTTCGTCCAGTCCCTGGAAACCCGTGATGATCACCACGCGGCCGGCCGACAGGTCCGCGCGAACCTTGCGATCGTCGATCGACGTGATGCGGGCCTTGGTGTAGGCGTTGTTGGTCCGGATCGGCACCTGCCAGCCGGCGTAGCTGACGGCCTCCAGGCCTTCGGCCTGCAAGGCAATGGCCAACAGCCCGACGGAGACCTGCTCCCCCGTGGAAGCCAACATGTCCAGCTCCCGGCACAGGGCATCGGTTTGCCGACTGGGCGCCAACTCCTTGGCCAGCGCCAACAGCCGGTTGGTTTCCCCGCTCATGGCGCTGGGCACCACCACCATCTGATGACCGGCGCGGTACCACTTGGCCACCCGCTTGGCGACGTTGCGGATGCGCTCGGTCGAGCCCATCGACGTGCCGCCGTATTTGTGAACGATCAATGCCATCGGAAAAGAAGAGTGTGCTGCGGCGTGGTTGAAGTGTTCAAGGCGGGCCGCACCGCGAGAAACGTACCGATTATAAATTGCCGCTCCCGGCAGCCCTGGCGCTGTCCGGACGATCTTGCGTCGACGTGACGTACCTCAACACCCCCTGGCGCAGTTCTACCCGACCGGCGGCGACCTTGATGCGGATCGCGTGGCCCCGGGTGGCGCAGGCCTTGACCTGATCCAGCAGTTCTTCCATCTGGGCGGTACTGGCGGCCGCGTCACAGGCGATGCGCAACCAGTGCCGCAGCACGTTCGCCTGCCGGCCGCGACTGAGCCTGCGCAGTTCGGCCACACCCGGCGAGTTTCCCACCCGCTCCAGATCGCGGGCCGCCAACTCGGTCAGCAGTTCCTGGGCCTGTGCGGCGTGGCGCGCGCTGCGGGCGAACGTCTCGCGAAACTGCGGAAATGCCACTTCCAGCGCGGGCAGGACCGCGTGGCGGATGCGGTTGCGGGTGAACGCCGTGTCCGCGTTGGTCGGGTCGTCGATGAACGCAACGCCCTCCGCCGCGAGCCATTCGCGCAGGGATTTCGCTGCGGTGCCCAGCAGGGGCCGCCGGAAGCTCATGCCATGGCGCTCGAACGATTCCGCCATGCCAGCCAGACCGGGCAGCCCGGCGCCACGGCTCAATGCCAGCAGCAGGGTCTCAACCTGGTCGTCGGCGTGATGTCCGAGCAGGACCTCCTGCATACCCAGCGACGCGGCGGTTTGGGCCAGCGCCGCGTAACGAGCCTTGCGCGCGGCGTCCTCCGGGCTTTCACCGGCGGCGTGCCGCGCCTGAACGCGCACCGTGTGCAAGGGAACGTCCAGCTCATCACACAGTGCCCGGCAATGACGCTCGAAATCGTCGGCCCGGTCCTGCAGGCCATGGTGGATATGGATCGCGTGGATGCGGCCGGGCCAGGCCTCGCGGGCCGCCATCAGCAGCGCGGTGGAATCCGCGCCACCGCTGAACGCCACGACCACCGGCAGGCGCGAGGCAGCTCCCTGCAGCGCGGCCAGTGCCGGATTGCCGGAAGGGCTAGCGCGCGTCGGCCTTGGTGTCGGTGAAGCGGCCATAGCTTTGCAGCCGCTCGTAGCGCCGCTCCAGCAGCTCGCGCACCTTCAGGTCGCTCAGCTGGCGCCAGGCATCGTTCAGCGCGCGCTTGAGGAAGGCCGCCATCTGTTTGTGGTCGCGATGGGCGCCACCGACCGGCTCGTTGACGATCTTGTCGATCAGGCCCAGCGCCTTGAGGCGATGCGCGGTGATTCCCATCGCGTCGGCGGCATCCTGGGCCTTGTCGGAGGTCTTCCACAGAATCGACGCGCAGCCTTCCGGGCTTATCACCGAATAGATCGAGTACTGCAGCATCAGCACCTGGTCGGCCACCGAGATCGCCAAGGCGCCGCCAGAGCCGCCCTCGCCGATCACGGTGGTGATGATGGGCACCTCAAGCTGGCACATCTCGAAGATGTTGCGACCGATTGCCTCGGACTGGCCGCGCTCTTCGGCGTCGATGCCGGGATAGGCACCGGGCGTATCCACGAATGTGAACACCGGCAGTTTGAATTTCTCGGCCGTCTTCATCAGGCGCAAGGCCTTGCGGTAACCCTCGGGCCGGCTCATGCCGAAGTTGCGCAGGGCCCGCTCCTTGGTGTCGCGCCCCTTCTGCTGGCCCAGCACCATGCAGGCGTTGCCGTTGAAGCGGGCCAGCCCGCCGACGATCGACAGGTCGTCGGCGAAGTGACGGTCGCCGTGCAGCTCGATGAAATCGGTGAAGATTTCGTTCACGTAGTCCAGCGTGTACGGCCGCTCCGGATGGCGGGCGATCTTGGTAATCTGCCAGGGGGTCAGATCGCTGTAGATGTCCTTGGTCAGCTGCTGGCTCTTCTTGCTCAGCTGATCGATCTCCTCGGAGATATCGACGGCCGACTCGGTCTGGACGTACCGCAGTTCCTCGATCTTGGTCTCGAGTTCGGCGATCGGGTGCTCGAAATCCAGGAAAGTCTTCTTTGCCAAGCTCCGCTCCTTATGCTTTCGATCCGGTGGGTCTGTCGGCCGCCGTCGTTCACGAACGCAGCCGTCCGGCCGGGTTCAGTAGGCCACCGGCAACGGATCCAGCGAACGCCAAATATACCAAGTCGCCACACTGCAATACGGGGCCCAGGCGGCGGCCACCTCGCGGGCGTCGCTGCGGCTCACCGGATCCCCGGAAAAATAGTTGCGGCTGATGCCGTTGAGAAGTCCCACATCGTCCAGCGGCAGTATGTTCGGCCGCATCAGGTGGAAGATCAGGAACATCTCCGCCGTCCAGCGGCCGATGCCGCGGATGCCGACCAGTTCGGCAATGATCTCATCGTCGGTCATCGCCTTCCACGCGTCCACGTGGATCGCGCCGGAGTCGAAATGCAGGGCCAGGTCGACCAGGTATTCGATCTTTCGGGCCGACAAGCCGGCCGCCTGCATGTCGTCGACCTTGAGCTTCAGAACATGGGCGGGGCTCATGCGCCTTGGCAACTTGGCGAATCGATCCCACACGGTTTGCGCCGCCTTCACCGAGATCTGCTGGCCGACGATGCTGCGGGCCAGCGTCGTGAAGGCATCGCCGCGCGACTGCAGGCAGGCGTTGCCGAACTGCGGGATCAGGCGCTTCATGACCCGGTCCTTGCGGGCCAGGTGACGGCAGGCTTCCTCCCAGTAGTCGGGCGGTGAGGCTTCGAGCGGTGCGGGCATGGACGTCACGAAGCCGCCTCCCAGGTGGTGCCGGAGGGCGAGTCTTTGAGCAGGACGCCCTGCGCCAGCAACTCATCGCGAATGCGATCCGCCTGCGCGAAATTTCTGGCCTTCTTGGCGGCAGCCCGCTCCGCGATCCGGCGTTCGACCATCTGATCGAACGACTCGCCCGCCGGCCCTGCGGCAGCGCCGCCCGACGCCGAGGTCAGTGCCGAGCTGGCCGGCACGGGCGGACGCCATTGCAGAAAGTGGCGGGGTTCGCCCTGCAGGATGCCCAGGCAGCCGCCGAGCGCCCTCAACAGTCCCGCTGCCTGCGGCGACCGGGTGCGGTTCACCTCAGCCGCGAGTTCGAACAGCACGGCCACCGCTTCAGGCGTGCCGAAATCATTGTCCATCGCCATCTTGAATTTCGCGGCGGACGGATCGGTCCAGTCGATCGCAACCGGGGCCGGCGCCACCAGGTCCAGCGCCGTGTACAGGCGCTTGAGCGCGCCGCGCGCGTCCTCCAGGTGCACATCGCTGTAGTTCAGCGGACTGCGGTAGTGGGCGCGGACGATGAAGAAGCGCAGCGTCTCCGGGTCGAATTTCTGCAGGACCTCCCGGATCGTGAAGAAGTTGCCCAGCGACTTGGACATCTTCTCGTTATCGATGTTCACGAAGCCGTTGTGCATCCAGAAGCGGGCCAGCGGCTGGCCATTGGCGCCCTCGCTCTGCGCGATTTCATTCTCATGGTGCGGAAACTGGAGGTCGGCGCCGCCGCCATGGATGTCGAACGTGTTGCCCAGCAGCGCGCAGGACATGGCCGAGCATTCGATGTGCCAGCCCGGACGGCCCTTGCCGTAAGCACTGTCCCATTGCGCATCGGGGGGCTCGGTCGGCTTGGCCGACTTCCACAGCACGAAATCGAGCGGATCCTCCTTGCCTTCGGCCACCGCGACGCGCTCGCCGGCATGCAGTTCGTCCAGCGACTTGCCCGAGAGTTTCCCGTAGCCGGGGAAGCGTCGGACCGCGAAGTTGACGTCGCCACCCTCGGCACGATAGGCGAGTCCCTTGGCCTCGAGCCGCCGCACGATGTCGAGCATTTGCGGGACGTAATCGGTGGCCCGCGGATCGTGGGTCGGCCGATCGATGCCCAGGGCGTCGAAATCCCGGTACATCTCGGCGATCATGCGGTCGGTGAGAGCGCGCACCGTCTCGCCGTTGGCCAGCGCGCGGCGAATGATCTTGTCCTCGATGTCGGTGATGTTGCGAACGTAGGTCACACGGTAGCCACCGGCCCGGAGCCAGCGCTGGACCACGTCGAAGACCATGTTGGCTCGCGCGTGGCCAACGTGGCACAGTTCGTAGACGGTGATGCCGCACACATACATGCGGACATGGCCCGGCTCGATCGGCGAAAATTCCTCCAAGGCACGCGACAGCGTGTTGTAGATGCGCAGGCTCATGGGTGGTTCGCGGGCACCGTCTCGGCGCGGATCGACTCTTGCGGCACAGGTGGTTCTTCGGAGGTTTTCGTTGGACCTGGAGCTGCGCGCACAGAGCCGGCGGCTACAATCCAGCGCAGTATATAGCCCCGTCACCGCGCTTGTCAGCTTGCGCGATGCGAACCGATTCATGTCCGCTGCCCCCCTTCCTGTCCTCCGGCTCCTGGGGTTGCTGACCCTTGCCGCCGCCTTGGGATGGGCGAGCAGCGCGCGGGCCGATGATTATGGCGACGTCAACGGCCTGTTGCGCTCCGGCAAGGTCGCCGAAGCGCTAACGCGTGCGGACCAGTACCTCGCGTCCAAGCCCCGCGATCCGCAGATGCGGTTCTTGAAGGGCGTGATACTGACCGAGGCCGGGCGCACGGCCGACGCAATCGAAACCTACATCGGGTTGAACCAGGAATTTCCGGAATTGCCGGAGCCTTACAACAACCTCGCCGTGCTCTACGCGGCGCAAAGCCAGTTCGACAAGGCGCGGACCGCCCTGGAGCAGGCCGTGCGCGCCAACCCCAGCTACGCGACCGCCCACGAGAACCTCGGCGATGTCTATGCCAAGCTGGCGAGCCTCTCCTACGGCAAGGCTCAGCAGCTGGACCCTGCCAACACCACCGTGCGGCCGAAGCTGGCGCTGATCCGTCAATTGTTTGCGCCGGCCAATGCGGCTCCAACCCCGACCGGGGCGCTGACGCCTGCCTCCGGAGCGGCATCGGGCAGCCCAACTGCAGCGCCGGGGGGCTGAGCCGCCAACAGGAAGCGGCGGCCGTGGTTAACATCCGGTTGGAGTGTTGGCAGCGCGATTGCCCCGCTCGGTCGCGATGCCAGCCACCCGTGAACAGGAATCCCGCACTACTTGAAGGAGTGATCCGCTGATGAGAGTCCTCAACCGCCGCCTCGCGGCCCTGACTTTGTGCCTTGGCCTCGCCGCAACCTCGGTTCTTGCTGCCGAGGAGCCGTCGCCGAAAGTGAAGTTCGCAACCACGGCCGGCGACTTCGTGATCGAGGTCTATCCCGACAAGGCGCCCAAGACCGTTGAAAACTTTCTTCAGTACGTCAAGGACAAGCACTATGACGGCACCATCTTTCACCGTGTGATCAACAACTTCATGGTCCAGGGCGGCGGATTCGACACGGCTTATGTTCAGAAAGCCACTCGTCCTCCGGTGACTCATGAGGGTCGGGAGGCCTTGGCCAAGGGCGGCCCGAGGAACTCGGTGGGCACGGTGGCGATGGCGCGCACCAGCGATCCCAATTCCGCGACCGCCCAGTTCTTCATCAACGTGAAGGACAACGCCTTTCTCGATCCCTCCCCGCAGTCCCCCGGATACACCGTGTTCGGCAAGGTCGTCAGCGGGATGGATGTGATCGAGAAGATCAAGTCAATGCCAACCGGACCCGGCGGTCCCTTTCCCAGCGATGTCCCGCGCACCCCGGTCGTCATCACGTCCGCGACGCTGGTCCGGTAGCGAGCGGCCGACCGCGATTCCATCAACCGATCAAGGATTTCCCATGAGCCAACCCAAAGTCGAACTTCACATCGCCGGCTACGGCGTGATCACGCTGGAACTCGATGCCGACAAGGCGCCCAAGACGGTGGCCAACTTCCTCGGCTACGTCAACAAGGGCCACTACACCAACACCGTCTTCCACCGCGTCATTCCCGGCTTCATGGTCCAGGGCGGCGGTTTCGAGCCGGGCATGAAGGAAAAGCCCACCGGCGCCCCGGTCGAGAATGAAGCCAACAACGGCCTCAAGAACGTCAACTACACGGTGGCAATGGCGCGCACCCAGGCCCCGCACTCGGCCAGCGCGCAGTTCTTCATCAACGTGGCCGACAACCAGTTCCTCAATCACACGGCGCCAAGCGCGCAGGGCTGGGGCTACGCTGTCTTCGGCAAGGTCGTCGGCGGCACCGACGTGGTCGACCGCATCAAGGCGGTGAAGACCGGCCGCAAGGGCTTCCACGACGATGTGCCCCTGCAGGATGTGGTGATCGAAAAGGCCGTGGCCGTCTGAAGCGCAGCGGGCGCGCCATGCCGGACCTCCCGTCATTGGCCCATCTTCAGGCGCCCCCGGCCTGGCGCACCGTCGAGTTCGTTTCCGACCTGCATCTGCAGGCCGGGGAACCCGCAACTTTCGAAGCCTGGCGCCGCTACATGCGGCAAACGCCCGCCGACGCGCTGTTCATCCTGGGCGACCTGTTCGAAGTATGGATCGGGGACGATGCAGCCGCCCTGCCCGGCTTTGCCGCGGACTGCGCCGGGGTTCTGAAGGCTGTCACCGCGCGCGTCGATATTTTCTTCATGGCCGGCAACAGGGACTTCCTGGTCGGCGACGATTTCCTGCGAGACTGCGGTGTCAATGCGCTGGCGGATCCGACCGTGCTGGACTTTCTCGGCCAGCGCTGGTTGCTGACCCACGGCGATGCGCTGTGCACCGACGACACCGAGTACATGCAGTTCCGTCAGCAGGTTCGAAATCCACGGTGGCAGCACGAGTTCCTGTCCAGGCCGCTGGTGGAGCGCCAGGCCATAGCCAGCGACATGCGCGAGCGCAGCGAAGCGCGCAAGCGTTCCGGCATTGGCTATGCCGACGTGGCGGAGGATTGCGCCCGCGCCTGGCTGAAGGCCGCCGGTGCGCAGGTGATGATTCACGGCCATACCCACCGTCCGGCCGATCATGCCCTGGGTGACGGCCGTCGCATCGTCCTGAGCGACTGGGACGCGGCGCGCGTTCCGCCCAGATTGCAGGCGGTGCGATTGACCGCCGAAGGCCTCAAGCGCATCGCGCTCGACTGATGTTCGGCTGGTTGCGCAAGCCTTCTCCCGAGCGGTCCATTCCCGACGCGCTTTGGCATGACCTGCGGCACCACTACCCCTTCCTGTTCGAGCGTTCCGAGCCCGACGTCATCCGGCTCAAATTGCTGGCGGCGCAGTTTCTCGCCACCAAAGAGTTCCACGGCGCCAACGGCTTCACCATCACCGACCCGGTGGCGCTGGCCATCGCCGCCCAGGCGGTGCTGCCGGTGCTGCACCTGGGATTGGACTGGTACGACGATTTCGTCGGGATCGTGGTGCATCCCGACGAAGTACTCGCGCGCCGGACCCTGACCGACGAGGACGGCGTCGTGCATCACTATGACGAAATCCTCTCCGGCGAAGCCATGGAGGGCGGTCCGGTGATGCTGAGCTGGAGCGATGTGGAGAACGCGGGCGCCTTGGCCAACGAAGGCTACAACGTCGTGATCCACGAATTCATCCACAAGATCGACATGCGCGACGGTGAGCCGGACGGCTGCCCGCCGCTGCCCTCGCGTGCAGCTCGACAGGCTTGGCTCCAGGTGATGCAGGCCGAATACCAGGCGTTCCGGGAAAAGATCATCATCGCGGAACGCTTTGGAGGCGCCGCGCCTTGGCTCGACCCCTACGGCGCCGAATCGATCGACGAATTCTTCGCAGTGGCCTGCGAGGCCTATTTCGTCAATCGCACGCGCTTCGAAATCGACTTCGCCAACCTGGCTCCATTGCTGGACAGCTTTTTCCTGGCTTAGCGGCGCAGCAGGTTCTTGAGCGCATTCTGCAGTCGCCGTGCCGCGTCGGCTTCATAGCTCGACGCCAGCACCTGGGCCGTATCCTGACCCCAGGTCTGGGCGGGCGCCGGGTCATTGCGGCGCGTCAGCAGCTGCAACTGCAACAGGCGGCGCGCGCTCAGTTGTTGGGCCGGCGTCGGCACTTCGGCAGCAATCTCCAGGCGCAGCAAGGCCTCCGACGGGTCGCGCGTGGGCGCAGCCCCCAGCGCCTGGGCCCATGCGATTCGAACCGCAGATGTGACGGACTTGCC
>JAAOZX010000063.1 GCA_012274225.1 Comamonadaceae bacterium
GAAGGGTACGGAGTCGCGGCTGGGGGCGAAGAAGGAGGAACCCGCTGCGCACCCGCAGCCCCACCATCACCACCGGCACCATCGCTAAGGTGCGGCGTCTTCTCCAGAGGTGGGCAGTCGGGCTGCCCACCTTCAAAGACTGCGAGGCGCAGCGCGCAGCGCAGTCTCCCTTGTGGGCAAGATCCGGCTTCGCCGGTCCTGCCCGCACCGATCAGCCACTGAGTCATCGCCTTGGCGATGACTCAGTGATCAAAGCGATTTCAGGTACTGCGCCAGGTCGGCGATCTGCTGCTGCGTGAGCCCGAGCGCGAACTTCGAGTTGTAGCGGTCGCCAACTGCCTCCAGCGTTGCAGCGGATCCGTCGTGGAAATACGGCGGGTGCTGCCACAGGCCCTTCAGAGGCGTGGTGCGGTACTGCTTGGTGGCCGATCGCGCCGCATAACTGGGCGTCTCGGGCTCCACCACCGAGGCGGCCGTGGGATGCAGCGTGTCGTTGGCGTCGGTGAAGGTGGCTCCGCTGTGGCAAGTGGCGCAGCGGCCGGGACCTTCGAACACCACCTTGCCGCGCGCCGCGGCCGCCGTGTCGAAGCTGCCGGCCGGCGCGGCCGGCGCCGCCAGCGAGAGCTGGTAGGCCTGCAGCGCAGGCAACTTGTCGGTGACGAGGTCCGTCGTGCCGTTGGTGACGGACAGGTTCAGGCGCGGCTCGGTGAAGGTGCCTTGTCCGCCCATTTGCGTCACGGCGACGTAGCGGTTCCAGTAGGCGATGTCGTTGCCGTCGCCGGTCAGTGTGATCTTGTGGATGTCCTGCAGGCCGTAGGCCGGTGGGATCACGACCGGCTTGCTCTGGCCGTCGATGTTGAAGCGCGGATCGTACATTCCTTTGCCCCAGGAGTTGTAGGCGAGCTTCGTGGCGACGGGCACCGCCGGGGACAGCGCGATGATCGCGCCCGGAAGGAGGTCGCGGTTCGGCCAGCCATCGAGCCGTTTGCCGATGCCCGGCGCGAAGGAATTGTCGACCGTGGAGTGGCACAGGGCGCAGGTGACGCCCACATGGGTCAGCGTGTCCTTGCCATTGACGGTCTCCACCGTGCCTTTCAGGCCGACCACGGCGTCGAGCTTGAGCAGGGCAATCGTCGTGGCCGGGCTTTTCAGGTCGACGCTGCCATTCTGGATGCCGGCCACCACGGCCGCGGGCAATGCTTCCGAGTCGACCTTCAGGCCGACCGACAGCGCGGTGGTCGGATCCACGGCCTGGCTGATCACCTCGTGCATCCGCAGCTTGTCGGTCCACTGGGCCTCGTCGCCGAAGGTCTCGAAGCGGAAGATCTGTTTTCCTTGCGCGGCCAACGCCTGCTGCTGGGCGCTGTCGTCGGACGAGCCGCCGCCGCAAGCGGCAAGTAGCGCGGCGGCGCACGCGGCGGCCACGAGGGACAGGGGCGAATCGGTCATTGGCATGGTCTTTCTCCTTCTCATCCGACGAATGCGGCGGGAACGGCCTGCTCGCCCAGCACCTGGCGCAGCACCGCCCAGTGCATGGCCTCGTCGCCCAGGATGCTGGCGGCCACCCGCGCCAGTTCGCGGTCGCCGAAGACCGGCACCGCGCCCAGGTAGGCCGAGACGGCGCCTTTCTCGAGCCCGGCCGCGAACTGCAGCACGTCCTTCTCGGTCTTGAGCTTCTCGACCGGAAAGTCGTACTTGGCCTTGGCCTCGACCGCCTTGCCGCCGAGCTTCTTGATCGTGCCGGCCAGCGCGGCGGCGTGGGCCTTGTGATGGCCCTGGAACTCAAGGGCCACCGGCTTCACCGCGGGGGTAAGCAATCCGCTTTCGGCGCCCACCTGATAGGCGGCGATCGCCTCGAGTTCGGCGCCGAGCGCCGTGTTCAGGATGTGCACGTCGGAGGCCATGTCGCCATGGCTGCCTTTCTTGCTGGCGGCCATCGCGTCGCGCCCCCCGAGCAGGGCCACGGCCCCGGCCGAGAGCATTGCGCCGGTCACGATGCGGCGGCGCGCCGACACCAATTCGGTGGAAGGAAGAAAGAAAGAGGGGTTCATGGCTTGTCCTTTGAAGTTCGACGCGGGTTGAAATCGGGGTGCAATCAGTGCAGGCGGACCAGGCCCTGGCGCACCAGTTCGGCCATCACATGGGCGACCACCGCGTCGCAGCGCGCGCCGGCGAATGCGAAGGTGTCCTGGGCGCAATGCTCGACGCGCTGCGACAGTTTGTCGCGCAGCATGGCGCGGGCCCGCAGGAACCGGGTCTTGACGACGTCTTCGCTGACGCCCAGGCACAACGCCGTTTCCTCGAGGCTCAGCTCCTCGACGGCGCGCAGGATGAACACGGTGCGGTAGATCACCGGCAGGTCCTCGATCGAGGCCTGCAGCAGGGCGCGCACTTCCTGGCGCTCGGCACTGGCGTCGGGTCCTTCGTTGTCGGGCGTGTTCTGCGTCATGGATTCCTCCGAGTCGTCGGCATCGGTCGACGGGACGGCGTCATCGAGCTGGACGAGACGGCCCTTCTTGCGCTGGGAACTCAGCGCAACATTGATGGCGATGCGGGCCAGCCAGGTTCCCAGCGATGAATCGCCGCGGTAGGCCTGCAGGTTGGTGAAGGCGCGCAGATAGGTTTCCTGGACCACATCCTGGGCCTCGGCATCGTCGGTCACGACGCCTCGGGCGGTGCGGAACAGCTGCCGGTTGTGGCGCCGCACGATGGTCTCGAAGGCCATGGCGTTGCCGGCTGCAGCGCTCAGGGCCAGTTGCACATCGGTTTCCGCAGCCCCCGTCGGTCGGGGGCTCAGGGGTTGGGGATTCAACGCCGGCATTGAAATCTCGCTTTCTTTGTCGTTAGACGCCGCGTCCCGCCCAAAGGTGACGGAAAAGCGA
>JAAOZX010000064.1 GCA_012274225.1 Comamonadaceae bacterium
GGGCCAAGCATCACAGCCGCCCCAGAAATCGCCCCCACCGGGCACCGCCCGCCGCGACATCCAAAGGAGCGACACGCCGCCGTCGCGCGCCCGCACAGGCTCTGCAAAGTCGCGGGCGGGCGGGCTGCGGCGCGCATAAAGACAATGGCGCCTGCGATGGCCCGTCTTGCGACCGGCGCGCTTGCGCGCTTCGTCCTCGTGCTCGTCGCAGCTGTCTGAACGCAGCGGGCCCCAGCCCGCGCAGTGAGTTCTGCGACGCGGGCGCAAGACGGGCCAGCGCAGGGAAGTCGGCGCGCTCTAAGCGCCGACCGCCTTGTCAGCGCGTCGCAGACCGGCCGACCGCGACTCCACGTTCGAAGACGGGAAACCTCAGGCCTTTCTTTTAGCCACCCACTGGTCGACGGCATCGCTGCCGCCGATCAGTTCGCCGTTGACGAACAGTTGCGGCACCGTCCTGGCCTTGGCGATCGCGCCCAGCGCGCGGGTGCGGATGGTGTGCGGCAGATTGACTTCGGCGTAGACGATGCCGGCGTCGCTCAACTGCTTCTTGGCCTTGGCGCAGAAGGCGCAGCCTTCGCGCGTCAGCAGCGCGATCTGGTCCGGCTTCCTGGCGTTCTTGTTGACGTAGTTCAGCAAGGTGTCGGCGTCCGACACCTTGAACGGATCGCCCGGCTCATCGGGCTCGATGAACATCTTGTCGACGACGCCGTCGCGCACCAGCATGGAATAGCGCCACGACCTCTTGCCGAAGTTGAGGTCGCTCTTGTCGACCAGCATGCCCATCTGTTCGGTGAAGGCGCCGTTGCCGTCGGGCAGCAGAAAGACGTTGTCGCATTCCTGGCTCTTGCCCCACTCTTCCATGACGAACGGGTCGTTGACGGCGATGCAGACCACCTCGTCGACGCCGTTCTGCTTGAAAGTGGGCGCCAGCTCATTGAAGCGCGGCAGGTGGGTGCTGGAACAGGTGGGCGTGAAGGCGCCGGGCAGCGAAAACACCGCCACGGTGCGTCCCTTGAACAGCTTGTTGGTGTCGGTCTCCTTCCACTCGCCGTTTTCGCGATAGCGGAACTTGACGTTGGGGACGGGTTGACCTTCGTGCGATTTGGGCTGTGCCATTGCGTGATTCCCTGGGAGTTGAACGAGATGCGGCATCTTCGCTCAATCACGCGCAAAACTCTGTCACCTTCGGCTACTGGTTGCGGATCGCGGAGCCAATCCCAATTCCTCGGCGATCGGCGAGCGGGGATAGTGAAACGGCACCGGACCCTCCGGCAGCGAATTCACATACTGGTGCACCATCGGGTCGGCGCTGGCGCGCATCTCTTGCGGACTGCCTTGGGCCACCACCTTGCCTTCGGCCAGCACGATCACATGGTCGGCGATCTCGAAGGTCCGTTCGATCTCGTGCGACACGAACAGGCTGGAAAGGCTGAGTGAATCGTTGAGCTGACGGATCAGCTGCGCCACCGTTTGCAAGGAGATCGGGTCCAGGCCGGAGAACGGCTCGTCGTAGATCACCAGGTCGGGGTCCAGCGCGATCGCGCGCGCCAGCGCCACCCGCCGCGTCATGCCGCCCGAAAGGTCGCTGGGCATCAGGTCGCGCGCGCCGCGCAGACCGACGGCGTGAAGCTTCATCAGCACGATGTCGCGGATCAGGGCGTCGGGCAGGCTGGTGTGCTCGTGCAACGGGAAGGCCACGTTGTCGAGAACGCTGATATCGGTGAACAGCGCACCGAACTGGAACAGCATGCCCATGCGGCGCCGCATCGCGTAGAGCTGCGTCTGGTCCATCCGGGCCACATCCTGGCCCTCGAACAGCACTTCACCCGACTGCGCCTCGAGCTGCCCGCCGATCAATCGCAAGGTGGTTGTCTTGCCGGCGCCCATGGGACCGACGAGCGCCGTGATCTTGCCCTTTGGAACCCGCAGCGAGACACCGGTGAGCACGGGGCGCTCTTCATAGCGGAAGACGACGTCGCGCAGTTCGACGATGTTGGAGCCGGGGTCCTGCGTCATCTAGCCGTCCAGCTCCGGGTAGTGGCGGAAGATGCCTTCCTCGCTGAACGGCAGCCGCCGGTCGCTCTCCAGGTACGCCTTGACGCGTTTGTGCATCCCGACGCCGTCGTGCAAGGCGCCCACCCGCGGCGCGTTCTTGAGCGCTTTGCGGCTCGCTTCGGGGAAGGCGTAGCGCAGGCCCTCCACGACCTGGAACAGGGAAAGATCCGCGTAGCTGAGCCGGGCTCCGGCCAGGTGCGGCGCCCGGCCCGGCCCATTGCACGGATTGCGCTGCAGCACCGCCTCGAACCAGGCCATGAATTTCGGCAGGCGCGCCTTGCGGAAGTCCGCCGCGCGCTGCAATGCTTCACTTTTCTGGTCTTCGTAGTAGAGGCTGCTGGCGACCGGGTGGTGGGTGTCATGCACCTCCGTCACCAGGTCCGCGATGGTCAGCTGGATCTGGTGCGTCCAGATGCGCTCCGACTCGCTTCTTCCGACCAGGCCGTGCTGGGTACCCAGGTACATCAGGATGGCCGCGGTCTGGCCGATCACCCGCTTGCCGTCCACCAGGAACGGGCACGCAAAAGGCGGCCGTAGCACCGAGGCGTCCTCCAGGTAGTGCGTCATCGCCGCAATCCCCTGACCATCGGCTTCATCGCCGCGCGCGACGTCGACATAGGGCGCGCCTGCGGCCTCCAGCGCCAGCCGGACGAATTCGCCGCGGCCCTGGATCGACGGCCAGTAATGGAGTTGATAGGTCATGCGATGGCGCTTGCGCGGCGGTGCGCCCCTATTTGAAGAACGGCTCGACCTTGCCCTTGATCTTGATCATCAGCGGGTTGCCCTTGCGATCCAGCGTCTTGCCGGCGGGCACCGTGACCCAGCCTTCGCTGATGCAGTACTCCTGGACGTCCTTGCGCTCCTTGCCGTTCAGCCGGATGCCCACATCATGCTCGAACACGGCGGCGACGAAGTGGGGACTGTCCGGATCGATCGACAGGCGATCGGGCAGCGGGGGAAATTCGGTGGCATCGCTCATGGGTCGCTATTGTCCACAGTCTGCGCCCGGCCCGCTGCGCCGATTCCTACACGACCGCGGGGCGTGGTCTGACGCAAGCGCCGCCCCGCCTGCCTAGCATGCTCATTCAAGCCCAACCGGAGAGACTCATGTCGGACCTGAACAATGCCAACCCCACGCCGCCCGAGGAGGCGAAGGCCCAGCTCGCAA
>JAAOZX010000065.1 GCA_012274225.1 Comamonadaceae bacterium
CTGGCGCACTGGCTGTGCGAGCGCTGGCAGGCGCCGCTGTGGATCAGCGCCACCGATTTCAGCGCGGCGCGGATCGCCTCGATGAGTACCACCGGTTTCGGCGGCCCGGCGGCGGCGACCTTCTTCGCCAGCCACGGCATGGCCGACCCGGAGTCGCTGGAGAAGATCCGCGGCCGCACCAGCTATTACCCGAGCATGGTGCCGGACGTCCCGCGCAGCTTTCACCGTCTGCAGGAAGGCAGGATCGTGCGCATCGGCGGGCGCGACTGGCGCTGTATCAGCGGCTACGGCCATGCACCCGAGCACATCGCGCTCTATTGCGATTCGCTGCGGGTCCTCGTCAGCGGCGATATGATGCTGCCGCGCATTTCAACCAATGTGAGCGTGCACGACATCGAGCCGGAGTCCAACCCGCTCAAGTCGTTCCTCGAGTCGATCGCCAAGTTCCAGGACCTGCCCGATGACACGCTGGTGCTGCCCTCGCACGGCAAGCCGTTCCGCGGCCTGCACGAACGCATCAAGCAGCTGAACGACCATCACCGCGACCGGCTCGCCGAAGTCGTCGAAGCCTGTGCGCAGCGGCCGCAGACCGCGGCCGACCTGCTGCCGGTGCTGTTCAAGCGCAAGCTCGACCTGCATCAGACCACCTTCGCGATGGGCGAATCCATCGCCCACCTGCACGCGCTGTGGTTCGCCGGCACGCTGCGCCGGGTCGCCGGCGCGGACGGCGTCTATCGCTTTGGCCCGGCCTAAAGGGCGCGCGCGCCAGGAATCCCGGCTTTCACCAGGGGGCCAGCGCTTCTTCCTTGAGCTGGCGTCGCAGGTCCACGTATTCCGGCACCACGGTCCCCACGGTGTCCCAGAAACGCGGACTGTGGTCCATCACCCGCAGATGGCTCAATTCGTGCGCGACGACATAGTCGATCACCGGCAGCCGGAAGTGAATCAACCGCCAGTTCAGACGGATCAAGCCGTCGGAATGCGCCGTGCCCCAGCGGGTGCCGGCGTTGCTCAGGGCCAGCTTGCGCCACTTCACGCCCAATCGCGGCGCGAAGTGATCGAGGCGCTCGCTGAACACCCGCCGGGCCTGGCGCATCAGCCAGGCCTGCACGGCATCGCGCACCTGGTCGGGCTGGGCGTTCTGCGCCAATCCAACATGCAGCGTGAGCCGCGGCACGCCGGGCAGCGCATTCCCCGCGCTATTGAGCACAGCGCCGACTTCATCGAAAGCGTGGCGCGGGTCCAGCACCACGATCACCTGCTGGCCCATGAACGGAAACAGCGCGCCGTCGCGCCATTCGATGCGGGCCGACTCGGCGCGCTGGCGCCGTTCATTCGCGTCGCCGAGCTTGCGCACGATCCAGCCGGACTTGTCCTGCAAGGCGGCGTCGACCTCGTACAGCGGCACCCACTTGGGCGCGCTCACCGTGAGCCCTTCCGGCCCCACCATGAAACCGATGTTGCGGCGCCGGCCGCGGCGGAACTCGTACCCCACCACCGCGTCGCCCAGCACCGCTTCGCGGTTGGCGCGCGGATGGCGGAACGATGCGGGCACCAGCACCGCATCGAGCCGCTCGCCTGGAACGACCGGCGCCGATATCGGCGTCGGCAACGGTGCGGGCGCCTTGGAACGGGGCTGGCGCGGGGAACGCTGCCTGGCGCCGGCGGCCGGATCCGGTGCGGGTGAGGAATCGAAGAAGTCGAGTGTGAGCTGCAGCAGCCGGTGCATGGGGAGCGAGTTTATCCGCGGCCTGCGGCCGCAGCATGCGCTAAATGTAAGCGTCGGGGTCGAGGCGGCGCATCTCCGATTCGATCCAGGCCTCGACTTCGCGCATCAGTTCGTCGGGCTCGCGGCCCTGGCTGGGAATCGGCTTGCCGATCGCCACGTCCACGACGCCGGGATGCTTGATGAAGGCCCGGCGCGGCCAGACCTTGGCCGACGTCACGGCGATCGGGATCACGGGGGCGCCGGTCTCCACCGCCAGCCGGGTGCCGCCGTGCTTGTAGGTGCCCTTCTGGCCGCGCGGGATCCGCGTGCCTTCCGGGAAGATGATGATCCAGGTGCCTTGCGCCAACAACCGCTTGCCCTGCTCGACCACCCGGTTGAACGCCTGGGCCCGCGCTCCGCGGTCGATGTGGATCATGTCCAGCCGGCCCATCGCCCAGCCGAAGAACGGCACCCGCAGCAGTTCGCGCTTGAAGACATAGGCCAGCGGATGCGGCATCAGCGTGGGCATCAGGAAGGTTTCGAAGGTCGACTGGTGCTTGACCAGCAGGATCGCCGGGCTGCGTTGGCCCAGCGGCAGGTTGTCCATGCCGGTGACGCGCACCCGGATGCCCAGGATGACCCGCGCGCCCTGCACCGCCCAGCCCACCCAGCGCACCGCCATCCACCACAGTTGCGTGCTGTCGCGCCAGCGGGACGCCAGCACCATGTAGATCCCCCACGGCACCACCGTGGCCAGCATCCAGGCGGCGTGCAGCACCGAACGGAGAAAAGCCATGGCGGCGGGCGTCAGGAAGCCGTCTTCGGTCCGGCGCCTCGCGCAATCAGGTAATCGGCGAAAGCCGAGAGGTCTTCGTGGACCCGGGTATCGGCCGGAAACCCCGGGGGCAGGGGCTGGTCGCGGAATGCGGCGCCCCTGCCGGTCAGCACCAGGTGCGGTTCGCAGCCCACGGCGATGCCGGCCTGCAGGTCGCGCAGCCCGTCGCCCACCGTTGGAGTGCCCTTGAGGTCGACGCCGAAGCGCTCGCCGATCTGCTCGAACAGGCCCGGCAAGGGCTTGCGGCAATGGCAACCTTCGTCCGGGCTGTGCGGACAATAGAACACCGCATCGATCCGCGCGCCCTGTGCCGCCAGCATCTTGTGCATCTTGGCGTGCATGGCGTTGAGCGAAGCGACGTCGAACAGCCCGCGGCCCAGGCCCGACTGATTGGATGCGATCACCGTGTGCCACCCCGCATGGTTGAGCCGCGCAATGGCTTCGATGGCGCCGGGCAGCGGCCTCCACTCTTCGGGCGACTTGATGTACTCAACGCTGTCGGCGTTGATGGTTCCGTCGCGATCGAGGATGACAAGTTTCATGATGCGATCATGCCGCCAGGCGGGACAGGTCCGCAACCCGGTTCATGGCCAGGTGCAGGGTTGCCAGCAGGCCGAGACGGTTCAGGCGCAGGTCGGCTTCTTCGGCATTGACCATCACCTGGTCGAAGAACGCATCCACCGCGCTGCGCAATCCGGCCAGGGCCTGCAGCGAACCCGTGTAGTCGCCTCCTTCGAACTGGCGGGCGGCGCGCGGCGCCACGTCCTTCATGGCCGCGTACAGGGCCTGCTCGGCCGGCTCGCGCAACAGCGCCTCGCTCACATGGGCGTCGGCCTGGTCGGCCTTCTTCAAGATGTTGCCGATCCGCTTGTTGGCGGCTGCCAGGGCCGCGGCTTCGGGCAGGGCCGCGAAGAGGCGGACAGCAGCAAGTCGCTTGGCGACGTCGCCCAGGCGTTGCGGCCTGAGGGCCAGCACCGCCTCCACTTCCTGCGAGCTGTAGCCCTGCTCGCGCAGCAAACCGGCAAGGCGCTCGTAGATGAACTCGGACAGCAGGCCCGCGGTGTTCGCGCCGGCCTGGGAAAACAGTCCCACCGCCGCGGCGAGCATTTCGTCCAGTGCCAGCGGCAGATCCTTTTCCATCAACATCCGGACTATGCCCAGGGCATGACGACGCAGCGCGAAGGGGTCCTTCTCGCCGGTGGGCAGTTGGCCGATGGCAAACAACCCGGCCAGGGTCTCCAGCTTGTCGGCCAGGGCGACAGCGAGGCCAACCGAGTTGCGCGGCAGGGTGTCGCCGGCAAAGCGCGGCTTGTAGTGATCCTCGATCGCATCCGCGATCTCATGACCCAGGCCGTCGTTGAGCGCGTAATAGCGGCCCATCGTGCCCTGCAATTCCGGAAACTCGCCCACCATGTCGGTCACCAGGTCGGCCTTGGCCAGCATGGCCGCATGGTCAGCCTGCGCGGCGAGCGTGTCGCTGCCCAATTGCGCGCCGATGACCTTGGCAATCGCGCGCACCCGCTCCGCCCGCTCGCCCTGGGTTCCGAGCTTGTTGTGATAGACCACCTTCGCCAGTTCGGGGACACGCGACTTCAGGGTCTTCTTGCGGTCCTGGTCGAAGAAGAACTTGGCGTCGGCCAGCCTCGGCCGCACCACCCGCTCGTTGCCGCCGATCACCGCACTGGGATCGGCCGGCCGGATGTTGCTCACCACCAGGAACTTGTTGGTGAGCTTGCCGCGGGAGTCGAGCAGCGGGAAATACTTCTGGTTGGCCTTCATGGTGAGAATCAGGCACTCCTGCGGCACAGCGAGAAAGTCCTTCTCGAACTCGCAGACCAGCACATTCGGGCGCTCGACCAGGCCGGTCACTTCGTCGAGCAGCGCGTCGTCCTGGATCGCCGTGGCGCCGCCGCCCACTCGTGCGGCCGCCTCGGCCAGCTGCCGCACGATCTCGGCGCGACGCGCTTCGAAGCTGGCGATCACGGCGCCGACCTCTTCGAGGGTGGCGGCATAGCTGTCGGCGTCCTTGATGACGACCGGATCGACAGCGGCCTCGAAGCGATGGCCTCCGGTGGTGTTTCCGGCCTCGAGCCCAAGAACACCTACCGCCTTAACCTCGGCGCCGTGCAACGCTATGAGCGAATGAGCGGGCCGCACGAACTTGACATCACTCCAACCATCCGCCAATTGGTAAGTCATGACTTTCGGGATGGGCAGCTTCGCCAAGGCTTCTTCCAACGCACTCTGAAGGCCCACCGGCAAGCTCGACCCAACCGCCACACCCCGCAAGAACACAGCCTCTGCCTTCCCATCCCCTTGCACCAAGAGACTGTCGGATCCGTCTGTGGCATTTGGCCAAAGATCAGCCAGGTGCCCGCGGCCCTCCTTCTCCAGCCTCTTGCGAAATGCTTCGGTTGGCGCTCCATCGTTGATGGCAACTGACAGCGGCATCAGTTTCTGAAGAATTTCCTTGTCCGGAGCTTGGCTGCGAACAGCTGTGATATGGGCGGCCAGCCTTCGCGGTGATGCAAAGGAGGTGAGTTTCGATTCTGGCGACGTGAGGTTCCTGTCTCTGAGTTGCTCAAACAGCGCGCCGGCAAAGGCGTGACCTAGTTTCTTGAGCGCCTTGGGCGGCAGCTCTTCCACGAACAATTCGACCAGCAGGTTGCGTTGGGTCATCGCGTCACGCCGCTTTCTGCTGCAGGGCCGCGACCCACTCGCGTGGGGCCATCGGGAAGCCCAGCCGCTCGCGGCTGTCGTAGTAGCTCTGCGCCACGCTGCGCGCGAGATTGCGGATTCGCCCGATGTAGGCGGCGCGCTCGGTGACGCTGATCGCGCCGCGCGCGTCCAGCAGGTTGAAACTGTGCGCGGCCTTGAGCACCTGCTCATAGGCGGGCAGCGCCAGTTGCTGCTCCATCAGGTACTTCGCCTGCTTCTCATGCGCGGTGAAGGCCGTGAACAGGAACTGCGCATCGCTGTGCTCGAAGTTGTAGGCCGACTGCTCCTTCTCGTTTTGCAGGTAGACGTCGCCATAACTCAGGCCCTCGGTCCATGTCAGGTTGTAGACGTTGTCCACTTCCTGCAGGTACATGGCCAGGCGCTCCAGACCGTAGGTGATCTCGCCGGTGATCGGCTTGCAGTCGATGCCGCCGACCTGCTGGAAATAGGTGAACTGCGTCACCTCCATCCCGTTGAGCCAGACCTCCCAGCCCAGGCCCCAGGCGCCCAGCGTCGGATTCTCCCAATCGTCCTCGACGAAACGGATGTCGTTCTTCTTCAGGTCGAACCCGAGGGCCTCGAGCGAGCCCAGGTACAGCGCCAGGATGTTGGCCGGCGCCGGCTTGAGCACCACCTGGTATTGGTAGTAATGCTGCAGCCGGTTCGGATTTTCGCCATAGCGGCCGTCCTTGGGGCGGCGGCTGGGCTGGACATAGGCGGCTTTCCAGGGCTCCGGACCCAGGGCGCGCAGGAAGGTCGCAGTGTGCGATGTGCCGGCCCCGACTTCCATGTCGTAGGGCTGGAGCAAGGCGCAACCCTGGGCGTCCCAGTAGGACTGCAACTTGAGGATGATTTGCTGGAAAGTCAACATGCGGGAAACCGGGACGCGGGCAAACCGTTGATTTTACGGGTGCGGGCGGCCGCGCTGGCGCCACAGGGCCGCGGCCGCGATGGCCAGCGCGAGCAGCCAGAGCGGCGCCAGGCCCATTCGCGAGATCCACCAGGCATAGGGCGTGATGGTGGTCTGCCCCTCGACTTCGCCGGCCAGCACCCCCCGTGTGTACCTCGGCAGCGCATACGTCACCTGACCGCGGTGGTCGATGATCACGGTGGCACCGGTGTTGGTGGCGCGGATCATGGGCCGGTCGAACTCCAGCGTCCGCATCCGACTGATCTGCAGGTGCTGGTCGACGGCGACGGTGTCGCCGAACCAGCCGATGTTGCTGATGTTGACCAGGATCGTGGGCGCCGTGGCCGGGTCGGTGAAATGGGCACCCAGTTCCTCGCCGAACAGGTCCTCGTAGCAGATGTTGGGCGCCAGCCGCTGCCCTTGCCACTCGAAGGACGGCTGGCCGATTCTGCCGCGGTTGAAGTCCCCCAGCGGTATGTTCATCATGTCGGTGAACCAGCGAAACAGCGGCGGGATGAATTCGCCGAACGGCACCAGATGGTGCTTGTCATACCGGTAGACGTCGGCGCCGGGCTTCAGCCCGATGGCCGAATTGGTGTAGCCGTCGCGCAGGCTGCCCAGCGGTATGCCGATCAGCGCGGCCTGCCGGCCCTGCGCGAAACGCGCCCGCAGCGCCTCGAAATAGCCATTGGGCAATTGCTGGGGCAGCAACGGAATGGCGGTCTCGGGCGCCACCACCAGGCTCGCCGTGCTGTCACGCAACTGGCGCCCATACCAGTCCAGCGCCAGCGGGATGCCGGTGCCGCCCTGGAACTTCTCGTCTTGCGGGATATTGCCCTGCAGCAGCGCGACCGACAGCGAGGGCCGGGCCGACGCCGCGGGATGCGGCGCCGCTGCCAGATTGCAGGCGGCCAGCAGCGCCACGCAGCTGCCGAGCGCGACCCAATAGCGCCATGAGCGTAACGTGGCGGGATGAAGCAGCAAGGCCAGCCCGTAGGCCAGCACGGCCGCAATGAAACCGATGCCGTGGACGCCCACCCAGGGCGCCAGCGCCGACAGCGGACCATCGACGTGGGCGTAGCCGCCGGCGCCCCACGGGAATCCGGTGAACCACGTGACGCGCAGGAGCTCCGCCAGGAGCCAGAGCGCGGCGAACAGCAAGGCCCGGACCGTAGCGCCGGGTCGCGTGACCGCCCCGAACGCCGCCATGGCGGCGGCGTAATAAAGAGCGAGGAACGCCGCCAGCCCCAACACCGCGACCGCGGCAAGCGGCGCGGCCAATCCGCCGTAGCGATGCATGGAGATGAACAGCCACCAGAACGTGGCGGTGAGCCAGGCGGTGGCGAAGGCCCAGCCCAGCAGCCCGGCGCGTTGCCAGCTGCCGCTGCGTCCCACCAGCGTGGCGAGGGTTGCCAGCGAAATCAGTTGCAGCCACCAGAGCGGCCGGCCATTCCAGGGCGCGACCATGGCGACGGCCTGCAGGCAACCTGCCAACACGGCGATCACAAAAGAGGCCAGGGCGGCGGCCAAGCGGATTAGCCCGTCGCGTCGTCGAGATCCACCGGCGAAACCTTGAACCAGCGCACGGCGCCGCCCTTGGTGTGAAGCACCACGAAGTTCAAGCCCGACAGCGCGTGGTGCTCGCCCCGCTTGGGCACGTGGCCCATCTCGTGCGCGATCAGCCCGCCGATGGTGTCGAAGTCCTGTTCATCGTCGGTGGGCGCCAGCGTCACGCCGAAGGCTTCCGCCACCCGCTCGATCGAGGTGTCGCCGCTGACCCGGTAGGTGCGATCGGCCAGTCCGAAGATGTCGCCCTCGTCCTCCTCGATATCGAATTCGTCCTCGATCTCGCCGACGATCTGCTCGAGCACGTCCTCGATGGTGACCAGGCCCGCCACCCGGCCGAACTCGTCGATCACGATGGCCAGGTGATTGCGGTTGCCGCGGAACTCGCGCAGCAGGTCGTTCAAGGCCTTGGTCTCGGGCACGAACACGGGGGGGCGCAGCAGCGCCCGGATGTTCAGCTCGGGCGCGCGCTGCAGCTTGAGCAGGTCCTTGGCCAGCAGGATACCGATGATGTTTTCACGGTCACCCTCGACCACCGGGAAGCGCGAGTGCGCCGTGTCGATGACGACGTGGAGAATTTCGTCATACGGCGAATCGATGTTGATCAGGTCCATGCGCGGCGCGGCCACCATCACGTCGCCGGCCGAAAGCTCGGACATCCGGATGACGCCCTCGAGCATCACGCGTGAATCGGCGCCGATGATGTCGTTGTCTTCGGCGTCGGCCAGCGTCTCGATCAGCTCGGCCTTCGAGTCCGGCCCCGGATGGATGAACTCGGCGATCTTCTGCAGGAACGTGCGCTTGTCTTCCTTCTCGGAAGCCACGCGCGCAGGGTGCGGGTCGGACACAGCCTAGGGATGCAGGACGTGCGGTAGTTGCGGGATCAATAGGATAGCGGAAAGGCCGCAGCGAACCCGCGCCCCAGAAACTTTGTTGCCGATCACCGAACCCCGGACTCGCCAGCTCGCTTCGGCGCAGGCGGGCTCAGCCGGCCGACTTGTGGCGGGCCTCGCGCACGCCCTGCCGGATCTCCTGCACACCCATCAGGAAATCCCAGAAATTCTTGGCCTGGGCCTTGAGCCGGTAGTCGGTCTGGGCGAGTTGCTCTTCGACGATTTCCGCCACGCGGCTGTCCAGTGTGGCTGGCGGCAGCCGCAGGTACGCATCGGTTTCGCTGCCCGCGCGCTCCAGCACTGAGCCGGCATTGCGGGCGATCTTCAGCATGGCCGTGTTTTCGCTGAGCGCATGGATGAAGAGCATGTCGACACCCTCGTTGCGAGCATGCATCACGGCCCGCTCGAACAACCGGCTGCCGTAGCGGCGGCCCCGGGCCTTCTTGAGGACCGAAACCCCGAACTCGGCGCAGGACTGGTGCGCCGGGTCGTCCGCGAATGCCAGGTGGGCCATCGCCAGCAGCTCGAGCTTGCGGTTGTAGATACCGAAAATATCGTCGCGATCGAAGTCCAGGCCCTGCACATAGCGGGCGATCTGCTCGTCATTGGCCGCGTAGCCGAACCGCAGGTAACGGTCGTGCTCCTCCAGTGCGAGCAGGTGCTTGGCAATGCGATTGCGGTGGCTGGGCCCCAGGGAACGGATGGGCACCACCACAGGCTGCGGGTGGTTTTCCGGTTGTTCAGTCATGAGAGCAATTTAAGGGTTTTCACGGGGCAGGCAAGGTCAAAAGGCATAAAACTGTTGAGATCAGGTAGTTCTACCTAATGCGCATGACAAATATCAAACAGCCCAAGCTATAGCTCATCAGATCGCTTCCTTTTTCGTAGCAACCCATGTGCCCGTCGCTACAGCGGCACCGCAGTTGTGTCCTTGACCTGATCGAGCACGAAGCTGGTCTTGCAATCCTCGACGCTTGGGTGCTTGAGCAGGGTATCCATGATGAAGCTGCTGTAGTGGGCCATGTCCCGCACCACCACGCGCAACAGGTAGTCCATCTCGCCGGTCACGGCGGCACATTCGACGACCTCGGGCCAGGTCTGGACGCTGGCGCGGAACAGGTCCATCGGGTTGCGCTTGTGGCTTTCGGTGTGCTTTTCCAGCCGGACGTTCAGGTAGGCCGACAGGCCCAGTCCGACGGCTTCCGGCTTGACCAGCGCCACATAGCTGTGGATCACTCCGGCTTCCTCGAGGCGCTTGACCCGGCGCAGGACGGCGCTGGCGGACAGTCCCACCCGCTCGCCTACGAGGTCGTAAGTCTCCCGGCCATTGAGCTGAAGATGGCGCAAGATGGCCTTGTCGAGCTTGTCCAATGCTTGCGGCTCCATCATTACGCTGGATTATTGCGCGACAGGGCACGCCGCGCCAGCAAGACGCCGAAAAAATGAGCGGCGTCGGCCTTATCGTGAGGGCACCATTTTTCCTTCGAAAAACAGCCCATGAATCAGGACCTTCCCCGTACCGTCGCCCCACAGGTGTCAGCCTGGGACAACCCGATGGGAACCGCCGGCTTCGAGTTCATCGAATACGCCGCGCCGGACCCCAAGGCCATGGGAAGGTTGTTCGAACGAATGGGCTTCATCCCGATCGCCCGGCACCGCCACAAGAACGTGCTGCTCTACCGCCAGGGCGGCATCAACTTCATCATCAATGCCGAGCCCGATTCGTTCGCGCAGCGCTTCGCGCGGCAGCACGGCCCCAGCATCTGCGCGATCGCGTTCCGGGTGCAGGACGCCAAATCCGCCTATGAACGGGCGATCCAGCTGGGCGCCTGGGGCTACGCTGGCGTGGCCGGGCCGGGCGAGCTGAACATCCCCGCCATCAAGGGCATCGGCGACAGCCTGATCTACCTGGTCGATCGCTGGCGCGGCAAGAACGGCGCGCGCGAAGGCGACATCGGCAACATCGGTTTTTACGACGTGGACTTCGAGGCGCTGCCCGGCGTCGATTCGCATGAGGCGCTCGACCCGGCGGGCTACGGCCTGACCTACATCGACCACCTCACGCACAACGTGCACCGCGGCCGCATGGGCGAATGGGCCGGATTCTACGAGCTGCTGTTCAATTTCCGCGAGATCCGCTACTTCGATATCGAAGGCCAGGTGACCGGGGTCAAGAGCAAGGCCATGACCAGCCCCTGCGGCAAGATCCGCATCCCGATCAACGAAGAGGGCAACGACAAGGCCGGCCAGATCCAGGAATACCTGGACCTGTATCACGGCGAAGGCATCCAGCACATTGCGCTGGGCTCCAACGATCTCCACACGACGGTGGACAAGATGCGCGCGGGGGGCGTGAAGCTGCTGGACACCATCGACACCTATTACGAGCTGATCGACAAGCGCATTCCGGGTCACGGCGAGAACATCGCCGATCTGCAGAAGCGCAAGATTCTGGTGGACGGCAAGAGGGGCGCATTGCTGTTGCAGATCTTCAGCGAGAACCAGCTGGGGCCGATCTTCTTCGAGTTCATCCAGCGCAAAGGCGACGAGGGTTTCGGCGAAGGCAATTTCAAGGCGCTGTTCGAGAGCATCGAGCTGGACCAGATGCGCCGCGGCGTCCTTGAAAAGAAACAGCCCGCCTGAAAGATCCGCATGGCCGTCGAACCCGTTGTCTATGGCGCCAGCGAACGCCCGCCCCGCGGCGATTATTCGCGCGCCGGGGCCGACTACACCTGCAGGCAGAACTACCAGGGCTACACCGCGGCCGACCACGAAACTTACCGCCGGCTGTACGAACGGCAGGCAGCTTTGGTGCCCGGCCGCGCTTGCGACGAGTTCCTGGGTGCGCTGGCGTCACTGGGCGCGAAGGACCGCATTCCGCGTTTCGAGGAGATCAATGAGCGCCTGTACCGCGCGACGCGTTGGGAAATCGTCGCCGTGCCCGGCCTGATTCCGGAATTGCCCTTCTTCACCTTGCTGGCCAATCGCCGCTTTCCGGTCACCGATTGGATTCGCACGGCGCAGGAGTTTGACTACATCGTGGAGCCGGATGTCTTCCACGACCTGTTCGGGCATGTCCCAATGTTGTTCAATCCGGTCTTTGCCGACCACATGCAGCAATACGGCAAGGGCGGCCTGAAGGCGCACCGGCTCAGCGCTTGCGAGTTGCTCAGCCGACTGTACTGGTACACCATCGAATTCGGCCTGATTCGCCAGCACGGCGGCCTGCGCGCCTATGGCGCCGGGATCCTGAGCTCGCCGGGCGAGTTGCGCTACGCCGTCGAGAGCGCGGAACCGCAGCGCCTGCCGCTGGACATCGAACGGGTCATGCGCACCCGCTACAAGATCGACAGCTTCCAGCAGACCTACTTCGTGATCGACAGCATCCAGGAGTTGTTCGACAAGACCGCGCCGGATTTCACGCCGTTGTACCAGCGGGTCCAGGCCATGGACGAACTGGCGGCGGACGCACCGGCCTGAAGAGCGGCGCTTCAGCGCGGGCTTGGCCGGTTGCTGCCGATCAGGGCCAGCGATTCAGTCATCACCTTCGGATGGAAGGCCAGCTCGACATGCGCGGCCCCGACAATCAGTCGGTTGTCAGCACCGGCCAGGGTCGCGGTCACGGCGGGAAACACGATGTTGTCGCAGTTGGAGTACCAGCAGGTGAACTTGCGCACCGCACTGGGATCGCCCAGGCGGCGCAGCCAACGGCTGTCCAGTTGCATCTGCCGGCCATTGGCGACGCGGCTGAAGCGTCCGAGCCAGGTACCGTGGTGCGGTGAGCCGATGGTGATGACGTGATGCACGCGCGAGTCGGCGGACTTCGATCGCAGCCAGGCCCGCGCGGCGAGGCCGCCCATGCTGTGGCACACCAGGACCGGCGCCGTGCCGGTGCTGCGTGTGATGCGCTCGACGGCCTCTTCGATGATGCCCACGTATTCATCGATGGAGCCGAACACCGGCTCGAGGTTGACGGCGATGAACGGATGGCCGAGCCGGCACAGCTCCCGAAGCCAGGGTGTCCAGAACCCGCGATTGCAGACAAAGCCGTGGATAAACACCACTCCACGGCGCGGCGGCAAACCCGGCTTGCCTTCAGGCTGGTCGGGAATCTCGCGCCAACGAAAGGGCTGTCGCCAGCCGAACACCCGGGCCGCCTGCACGGTCTCGTCCAGCCATGCCTGGCTCAGCTGGCCCCAGCTCGGTCGTGGAACGCCGCCTTTCGTATCCACGAATCGCAGCGCCACGAACTCGATCGCGAGAAAGATCGAGTACCCGGTGGCGATCAGCACGAAGCCGACGCTGGCACGCACCGGCGCATGGGGCCATTGCCAGGCCAGCCACGCCAGCGCGCACGCGGCCACGGCCACGGCGGTGAATTGTTGGAGCCGAGCCAGCTTCGAGAGCGAATCCATCAGGCCAGTATGACGTCCTTGCGCTCAATGGCTTGGCCGGGTCCGGCGCTATCCGTTTGACGATGCCGTAGGTCGACCCAATCCGGGCTAGGGCGTGCCTGGATAGACTCGCAGATTGCATGGAAGCCGCACGAAGAATCCGCAATGCAGTAGCCAAGGTGTCGCTACTGAGGCAGGCTGTCGAAGCGAATCCCGTTCTCGGGACGGCATTGGCCGAGGTCAAGTCGGTCCAGTCGCGCCGCTTCGCCGGGACCTACGCAGACCTGCTGGCCGGCGGCCCTTATAGTGCCGCGGCCCGGTTCTTCCTCGACGAGCTGTACAGCGACAAGGACTTCGCGCAGCGCGACGCCCAGTTCTCGCGCATCGCCGGCGCGATCGAGAAACTGTTGCCAGCCCAGGCGGTCGAGACGGCGGTGGCAATGGGGGAATTGCACGCGGTCACCGAAGAACTGGACCAGGCGATGGCGCTGGCCTGGCTGGGGCAGGGGGACGAACGGCTGTCGCTGGCGCGGCGCTACATCCTGGCTTGGCGGGATGTGGGGCGCCGGCCCGATCGGGAGAATCAGCTGTCGGTCGTGATGGCCATGGGCGAGGAGATGGAGCGGCTCACCCGCCACCCCAGCCTGCGCATGATGCTCAGGATGATGCGCGGCCCCGGGGCGGCGGCCGGACTGGGGTCGCTGCAGCGCTTCCTGGAAAGCGGCTTCGAAACGTTCGCGGCAATGGCGAAAAGCAAAGGCGGTGCTACCGGCTTCCTGAAGGTCATCGAGGCGCGAGAGTCGCTGCTGATCCGGTTGCTGTTCGAGGGCAATCTTGTCGCGTGCGAGACCGAACTGGCCGGGGTCCTGGGGCAAGCCCTCTGATGCAGCCCGCTGGGGGATTGGACAATGGCCGCCAAGGAGAGAACGATGGAAAAGTACTGGCTCAAGAGCTATCCCGAGGGAGTGCCGCACAACATCGACCCCGGGCAATACCGCTCGTTGACGCAGCTGCTGGAGGAGTCGTTCAAGAAGAACGCGGCTCGCCCGTTTTCGGTGTGCATGGAACGCTGGATGACGTACGGACAGCTCGACGAGTATTCCGCCGCGCTGGGCGCCTGGCTGCAGGCGCAGGGACTGGAGCCGGGCGCGCGGGTGGCGATCATGCTGCCCAACATTCCTCAGTTCGCGGTCACGATGGCGGGCGTGCTGCGCGCGGGCTACACCTGCGTGAACGTCAATCCGCTGTACACGGCGCGCGAGCTGGAACATCAGTTGCGCGACTCGGGCGCAACCGTGATCGTCATCCTCGAGAACTTCGCGAAGACGCTGGAAGAAGTGATAGGTCACACCGCCGTCAAGCGCGTGGTCGTCGCGGCTATGGGTGACCTGCTGGGTTTCTGGTTCGGCCGGTGGATCACGTTCGCGGTTCGGCATTTGGCCAAGATGGTGCCCGCTTATCGGCTGCCATTGTCGAAGGGGCGCGAGGTCACGACCTTCAAGAAGGCCGTGGCAGCCGGCGCCTCGTTGACGCTCAAGCCCAGCGCACAAACGCTGGATTCGCTGGCTTTCCTGCAGTACACAGGCGGAACCACCGGCCTGTCGAAGGGCGCGGAACTGACGCACGGCAACATCGTGGCCGCCATTTTGCAGGCCGAGGCCTGGTTCACGCCGGCGCTCAGGAAGATCGGCGACCCCAGCAAGACCAACAGTGTCGCCGCGCTGCCGCTGTACCACATCTTCGCGCTGACGCTGTGCTTGCTGGCGATCCGGTGGGGATCGCACCTGACCTTGATCCCCAACCCGCGCGACTTCGGCAAGTTCGTCGAAGTGCTCAAGAAACGGCCGTTCCACCTGTTCCCCGCGGTGAACACCCTGTTCAACGCGCTGCTGCAGCATCCGCAATTCAAATCGGTCGACTTCTCCCAGCTGTGCCTGTCCCAGGCAGGCGGAATGGCCGCATCGGAAGGCACCGCGCGCCAATGGCAGAAAGCCACCGGCTGCGCGATGGTCGAAGGCTGGGGCATGAGCGAGACCTGCGCCATCGGCACCAACAACATCGTGACCAGCAAGGACTTCACCGGCACCATCGGCTTGCCGCTGCCGGGTATCGAGATCGCGATCAAGGACGATCACGACGCATCGCTGCCGCTGGGCGAGGCCGGCGAGATCTGCATCAAGGGGCCCAACATCATGCGCGGCTATTACCAGCAGCCGGCGGAGACCAAAGAGGCCTTCACGGCCGATGGTTTCATGCGCACCGGGGATATCGGCACCATGGACGCGCGGGGCTACATCAAGATCGTCGACCGCAAGAAGGACATGATCAACGTCAGTGGCTTCAACGTCTTCCCCAACGAGCTGGAGAACGTCGTGTCGCTTTGTCCCGGCGTTGTGGAGTGCGCCGCCATCGGCGTCCCCGACGAAAAGCAGGGTGAGGCGATCAAGATCTTCATCATCAAGAACGATCCGACGCTTTCCGAGGACGACGTGGCCAATTACTGCCGGCGAAACCTGACGGGCTACAAGGTGCCCAGGTACATCGAGTTCCGCGACGAGCTGCCGAAGACCAATGTGGGGAAGATCCTGCGGCGCGAGCTTCGCACCGTGAAGACCTGAGTTTGGCTTTCTTCAGGTAGTCTTGGGCATGGCAGGTACGCAAGGGCTTCCGCCCGGCATCACGGTTTTGGAGCGCGGTTGGTTATCCGCCAACAACGTGCTGTTCACTGGCACCGGCCGCACGGCTCTTGTCGATAGTGGCTATGCCACCCATGCGGGGCAAACTGTTGCGCTGGCGGGCCAGGCGTTGGCCGGAAGATCGCTCGACCTGTTGCTCAACACCCATTTGCATAGCGATCACTGCGGCGGCAACGCCGCGCTGCAGGCGCAATATCCGGCGCTCGAAACGCTGATTCCCCCCGGCCAGGCCGAGCATGTGCGTCATTGGGACCCGGTGGCACTCACTTATGTGCCAACTGGACAGCAATGCCCGCGTTTCCGGATGGACGGCTTGCTCCGACCCAGGACCGAGATCTTGCTGGGCGAGCGAATCTGGCAGGTGCACGGCGCACCTGGCCACGATCCGCACTCGGTCGTTCTGTTCGAGCCGGTTTCCCGCGTGTTGATCTCCGCGGATTCACTGTGGGCCAACGGCTTCGGCATCGTCTTTCAGGAGCTCGAGGGGCAGGACGCCTTTGACGAAGTGGGCGCTACCTTGGATCTGATCGAGTCGCTCGCGCCTCGGATCGTCATCCCAGGTCACGGACCGGTCTTCACCGACTTCGAGGCAGCCCTTGCGGCCGCGCGTCGCCGGCTCGACAGCTTCGTGAAGGATCCGATGCGACATGCGGCGCATGCGGCCAAGGTCCTGCTGAAGTTCAAGCTGCTGGAACTGCAGCGGCAGCGCGTAGCCGACCTGCAGCGCTGGGCCAGCGCCACGCCATACGTCGAAATGGTGCACCACCTGTGGTTCTCGGACTTGACCCTGCCCGCCTGGATCGAGCGTTTGGCGGATGACCTGGTGCGCTCCGGAGCCGCGCGGCGCGAAGGCGAGTGGCTCGAGAACGCCTGATCGCGTGGTCGGAAGGTGGCCGGCTTTTCGGGCAATTCACTGAATTCATGAATTCAGGGCAGCTACCGACCGTTCAAATTCAATCGCGCAAAAAACAAAAGGCCCAGCATTTCTGCTGGGCCTTTCGGGCTGTAAGAGCCTGACGATGTCCTACTTTCACACGGGAATCCGCACTATCATCGGCGCAGAGGCGTTTCACTGTCCTGTTCGGGATGGGAAGGAGTGGTACCACCTCGCTATGGTCATCAGGCATAACTTGTCGTCGTCTTGACCATGGGTCAAAACAACCAATTCATAGAGCAAATCAGCTTTTCCGCAACGCTAGCGTTGCTTCAATTTTTTAGATTGCGTCACTTGGCATAACACCTTGATCGCGATTCCGAGGGAATCTTCGAATTCCGGAGGTGTCTCCGAATTTCGGATCAAAGTTATAGGGTCAAGCCGCACGAGCAATTAGTATCAGTTAGCTTAACGCATTGCTGCGCTTCCACACCTGACCTATCAACGTCCTGGTCTTGAACGACTCTTCAGGGGGCTCAAGGCCCCGGCAGATCTCATCTTGAAACGAGTTTCCCGCTTAGATGCTTTCAGCGGTTATCTCTTCCACACATAGCTACTCGGCAATGCCACTGGCGTGACAACCGATACACCAGAGGTGTGTCCACTCCGGTCCTCTCGTACTAGGAGCAGGCTTCCTCAAATCTGCAGCGCCCACGGAAGATAGGGACCAAACTGTCTCACGACGTTTTAAACCCAGCTCACGTACCTCTTTAAATGGCGAACAGCCATACCCTTGGGACCGGCTACAGCCCCAGGATGAGATGAGCCGACATCGAGGTGCCAAACACCGCCGTCGATATGAACTCTTGGGCGGTATCAGCCTGTTATCCCCAGAGTACCTTTTATCCGTTGAGCGATGGCCCTTCCATACAGAACCACCGGATCACTTAGTCCTACTTTCGTACCTGCTCGACTTGTCAGTCTCGCAGTCAAGCACGCTTATGCCTATGCACTATGAGCACGATTTCCGACCGTGCCTAGCGTACCTTCGAACTCCTCCGTTACACTTTGGGAGGAGACCGCCCCAGTCAAACTGCCCACCATACACTGTCCCCAACCCGGATTACGGGCCAAGGTTAGAACCTCAAACACACCAGGGTGGTATTTCAACGTTGGCTCCACGA
>JAAOZX010000392.1 GCA_012274225.1 Comamonadaceae bacterium
CATCTGCCGCAGGTACAACGGCGCCAGGCCGGTGTGCCAGTCGTGGCAATGCACCACGTCCGGCTGCCATTGCGGGTCCAGGCCCAGCCCCAGGCAGGCCGCGGCCCATCCCAGCAAGGCAAAGCGGATTCCGTTGTCGCCATGCGCGTCGGCGTAGGGGTTGCCGGGCCGGTCGAACAGCGCGCGGACGTCGAGCACATAGGCCGCCAGGCCGCTGCCGGGCAAGGTGACCGGTTGCAGCGATGGCGGCTGGGTCAAACCCAGGTGGGCCAGGCGCGGGCCGTCCCCGTCGGGCAGCGCCAGCGGCGAGGCCCGCGGCAACCGGCTTCGGCTCACCCCGGCCCGGATGGACGGGAAGCCGGGCAGCAGCACGCGCACGTCGCAGCCGGCGTCGCGCAGGGCCGGCGGCAGGGCGGCGCCGACGTCGCCCAGGCCGCCGGTCTTGAGCAGCGGAAACAGTTCGGTGCAGACGTAGAGGACTCTCATGCCGGGCCGACGGCGGCGGCCTGTCTTTCCAGCGCCTGCAGCATGCTGCGGGTCACCAGCACCACGCCCTGCTCGGTGCGATGGAAGCACCGGGCGTCTTCGCTGGCATCGAAACCGATCCGCATGCCGGCCGGAATGCGGCAGCCCTTGTCGACCACGACGCGGCGCAACTCGCAGCTCTCGCCGACGTCCACCTGAGGCAGCAGGACCGACTCGTCGACCGAAGCGAACGAATGGATGTGCACGCTGGAAAACAGCACGGAGCGGCGCACCCGCGCCCCGGAAATGATGCAGCCGCCCGACACCAGCGAGTCGATCGCATGGCCGCGCCGGCCGTCCTCGTCGTGGACGAACTTGGCCGGCGGCAACTGCTCCTGATAGGTCCAGATCGGCCACTCCACGTCGTACATGTCGAGTTCGGGCAATTTGTCCGTGAGGTCCAGGTTGGCCTGCCAGTAGGCATCCACCGTTCCGACGTCACGCCAGTACGAAGGCGCTTGCTGGGTGCTGCGCACGCAGGACATCTCGAACGGGTGTGCCATCACATGGCCCAGGGCCACCATGGACGGAATCAGGTCCCGGCCGAAGTCGTGGCTCGACGCCGGGTTGGCGCAGTCCTGCCGCAGCGCCTCGTACAGGTACTCGGCATCGAACACGTACACCCCCATGCTGGCCAGGGCGGAATCGGGCTTGCCGGGCATCGACGGCGGGTCGGCCGGTTTCTCCAGGAACGCCACCACCCGGCGCTGCAGGTCGGTGTGCATGACGCCGAACGCGCTGGCGTCCGAGACCGGCACCTCGACGCAGGCCACGGTGCAGCGCGCGTCCATCGCCACGTGGTCGGCGATCAGCTTGGCGTAATCCATCTTGTAGACGTGATCGCCCGCCAGCACCAGGATGTATTGCGGGTTGTGGCCCGACAGGATGTCCAGGTTCTGGTAGATGGCATCGGCGGTGCCGCGGTACCAGGACTCCTCGTCCACCCGCTGCTGCGCCGGCAGCAGGTCGATGAATTCATTGAACTCGTTGCGCAGGAACGACCAGCCGCGCTGCAGGTGGCGCAGCAGGCTGTGCGACTTGTACTGCGTCAGCACGCCGATGCGCCGGACGCCGGAGTTCAGGCAGTTGGAAAGCGCGAAGTCGATGATGCGGAACTTGCCCCCGAAGTACACCGCCGGCTTGGCGCGAAAGTCCGTGAGATGCGCCAGGCGCGAGCCGCGACCGCCGGCCAGCACCAGGCCGAGGGTCTTGCGGGCCAGCTGGAGTGGGTTGGGTGTTTCCATGGTTCAGTCTCCTTGCACAGGTCGAGGCGCACGCCCGTGGGCTTGCGTGATGGCGGCGAGCTGCCGGGCCGGGGCGTCGCCGACCTGGTGCCATTCGAAGCGCCATTCCCAGCACCCCTGGGCACAGCCGGGAATGTTCATGCGATGGGCGCTGTCCAGCCCCAGCACGTCCTGGAGCGGATAGACCACCGTGTTGGCCACCGATTGCGACAGTGCCCGGATCATCGCCCAGTGGATCGCCGCGTCCGCCTGCGGTCCCAGGTAGCCGCGCACGGCCTCGCGCTCGGGCGCGTTCAGCTGCTGCCACCAGCCCACCGTCGTGTCGTTGTCGTGCGTGCCGGTGTAGGCCACGGTCCGCGGCACGTAGTTGTGCGGCAGGTACGGGTTGGCGGGGGTGTCGCCGAACGCGAATTGCAGGATGCGCATGCCCGGAAAGCCGCATGCCGTGCGCAGTTCGGTCACGGCCGGCGTGATGACGCCCAGGTCTTCCGCGATGAGGGGCAACGCGCCGAGCCTGGCGTCCAGCGCATCGAACAAGGCCCGGCCGGGCCCGGCACGCCACTGGCCGTTGATGGCGTGCTCCTCATGGGCCGGGACTTCCCAGTAGCCCTCGAAGCCGCGGAAGTGATCGAGCCGGATGGCGTCGAACGAGCCGATCAGGTGCGCCAGGCGCTGGCCCCACCAGGCATAGCCGTCGGCGCGCATGGCCGTCCAGTCGTACAGCGGATTGCCCCAGCGCTGGCCGGTGGCGCTGAAGTAGTCGGGCGGCACACCCGCCACCACCGTGGGCTCGCCGTGCGGATCCAGCAGGTACTGTGCGGTATGGGCCCAGACATCGGCCGAGTGATGCGCCACGAAGATCGGCGCGTCGCCGACGATGCGCAGGCCCCGGTCACGGGCATGGTCGCGCAGCCGCTGCCACTGCTGCGTGAACTGCCATTGCACGAAACACCAGAAGCCGATCTCAGCGTCGGCTTCGTCACGCAGGCGCCCCAGCGCCGCGGCCTCGCGCCACGCGAACCCGGCGGGCCAGCGGGTCCAAGGCGTGCCGTGGCGCTCCTGGAGCGTCATGAACAGCGCGTAGTCGTCCAGCCAGTGGCCTTGCTGCCGCCGGAACCCCTTCAGCGCCTCGCGGTCGACCGCCTCGGCCCGTTGGCTGAACCCCTGCCAGGCCTCGCGCAGCAGCGCCATGCGCGCTCGCTCTGCGCGCGCGTAGTCGATACGGGCGCGATCGAAGCCGGGGTCGGCCAGCCGGCCCAGCCAGCCGCGGGCCCTCAGCGCTTCCAGGTCGACCAGCAGCGGGCTGCCGGCGAAGGCGGAAACGCTCTGGTAGGGCGAGTTGCCCGGGCCCACCGGGTTGAGCGGCAGCACCTGCCACAGCGACTGCCCCGCCGTCGCCAGCCAGTCCACGAAGTGGTAGGCCGCGGCGCCGAAATCGCCGCAGCCGTGCGGTCCGGGCAGTGAGGTGGGATGCAGCAGCACGCCGCTGCTGCGCGTGCGAAAGAGCGGGACGGTGGCCGATGTCATGGGGCGTCGCCCCTGCTGGCCGATGATTCGATGGCCTGGATCAGGACGCAGATCGCCGGGCCCGCCAGTTCGCAGTGCCGGCTGAGCGTCCGCTGCTCGCCCCATTCGGGTGTGGCGGTGTCCAGCGCGACGCGCCACGCCCCTTCGGGCAACGTGAAGGCAAGCACCGAATCGCCGGGATGCAGCAGCACCATGACCCGCTCCATGGCGGGCAGCGCGTCCTCGCCCACCTCGATCACGTAGGAAAAGCTGCGCTCCCACGGGTTGTCCCAGTCCGCGTCCGACATCGCCAGCCCATCGGGGCGCAGCCAGGCGATGTCTCCGCCCGGGGTGTAGGGATGGCCGGGTTCGTGGAAGGGGTGGCCCTGGAACCAGCGCGGGTGGCGGAACGCCGGGTAGCGTCGCCGCAGTGCCGTCAGCGCGGAAACCAGGGCGATCAGCGCCTCGTCGGGGTGC
>JAAOZX010000393.1 GCA_012274225.1 Comamonadaceae bacterium
ATCAAGCTGGCCTTGAAGGCGCTGACCAAATGACGGGTGACGCGACGTGACGATTCAGACCGACGACTTCGAGATTCCGCCGCCGAAGCGGGTGATCTCCACGGAGCCCGCCTCACCTCAGGAAGAGGCGATCGAGCGAGCGCTGCGCCCCAAGCTGCTGGACCAGTACGTCGGCCAGGCCAAGATCCGCGAACAGCTGGAGATCTTCATCGGTGCGGCCCGCAAGCGCGGCGAAGCGCTGGACCATGTGCTGCTGTTCGGGCCGCCGGGTCTGGGCAAGACCACCCTGTCGCACATCATCGCCCACGAGCTGGGCGTCAACCTGCGCCAGACCTCCGGGCCGGTGCTGGAAAAACCCAAGGACCTGGCCGCGCTGCTCACCAACCTCGAGAAGAACGATGTGCTTTTCATCGACGAGATCCATCGCCTGTCGCCGGTGGTCGAGGAAATCCTCTACCCGGCGCTGGAGGACTACCAGATCGACATCATGATCGGCGAGGGCCCGGCCGCGCGCTCGATCAAGCTCGACCTGCAGCCGTTCACGCTGGTGGGCGCCACCACCCGGGCCGGTATGCTGACCAGCCCGCTGCGCGACCGCTTCGGCATCGTGGCGCGGCTGGAGTTCTACACGCCCGAGGAGCTGGCCCGCATCGTCACCCGCAGCGCCGGCCTGCTCAAGGCGCCGATGGACGAGGCCGGTGGCATCGAGATCGCCCGGCGCTCCCGTGGCACGCCGCGCATCGCCAACCGGCTGCTGCGCCGGGTGCGCGACTATGCCGACGTCAAGGGCAGCGGCCACATCACGCGGGAGATCGCGCACCTGGCGCTGGCGATGCTCGACGTCGATCCGCAAGGGTTCGACGTCATGGACCGCAAGCTGCTGGAAGCGGTGATCCACCGCTTCGACGGCGGCCCGGTGGGCCTCGACAACATCGCCGCCAGCATCGGCGAAGAGCGCGACACGATCGAGGACGTCATCGAACCGTACCTGATCCAGCAGGGCTACCTGCAACGCACGCCGCGCGGCCGCATCGCCACCCTGGCCGCGTTCCGCCACCTCGGCGTCGCGCCGCCGCAAGCGAGCTCCGGCCTGTTCGAGGGCTGATGCCGCACGCCATGAATCCAACCGGACACCGATGAAGCCGCGCTGGATCTGGATAGTGGCTGCGGCATTGGTCCTGGTCGCCGCGGGTTTCGCCGCCCGGGCGCTGCGCGGTCCCGCGGTGGAGGCGCTCGAAGTGCAGCCGGCGCCATTGGTCCGGACCCTGCGCTTTTCCGCCCGCGTGGCGACCTTGTCACGGGTCGATGTCGGCAGCACGGTGACCGGGCGGGTGGTGCAGGTCCTGGTCGACGAAGGCGCCCAGGTGCTTCGCGGCGACGTGCTGATTCGGCTGGAATCGGCCGAGCTCAACGCTGCGCTGGCCCAGGCCGTCGCGACCGAGCGGCAAGCGCAGGCGCGCCTGGCCGGTTTGCGCAGCACGGGCCGCACTGCGACGGCGGCCAGTCTGGCACAGGCCGAGGCGACGTTGAATGCCGCTCAGCTGGAGTTGACGCGGCAACGGCAACTGGTCGACCAGGGCTTTGTCAGCGCCTCGCGTGTCGACGACGCTCGGCGCGCCGTCGAAGTCGCGCAGGCGCAGGTGGAAGGTGCGCGCGCCCAGACCCAGGCCATTGCCGACAGCGGCACCGACGTGGTCCAGGCGCAAGCGCAACTGGAAACGGCGCGGGCCGCGACTTCGGTGGCGCGGGCGAAGCTGGCGCAGACTTTGGTGGCCGCACCGGCCGATGCCAAGGTGCTGTCGCGCCAGGTCGAACCTGGTCAAATCGTGCAGCCTGGCAAGGCTTTGCTGAGCCTGGCCCTGGCCGGACCGACCCAGCTCGTGGCGCCGGTCGACGAACGCTTTCTCGACCAGTTGCAGGTGGGCCAGGGCGCCGCGGTGGTTGCCGATGCGTTTCCCGGGCAACCATTTGCCGCGCACGTGCTGACCATCGCGCCGGCGATCGACGCGCAGCGCGGCGCAGTGGAGGTGAAACTGGCGCTGGACCGGCCCCCACCCGCCTTCCTGCGCGAGGACATGACGCTGTCGGTCGACGTGGAAACCGGCCGGCGCGATCGCGCCCTGGTTGTGCCGTTGAGTGCCTTGCGCGACGCACCGGCTCCAGCCTCGGCCGCTGTCCTCGTCGTCGAGGGCGGACGCACGCGGGAGCAGCAGGTGCGCCTGGGCTTGCGCACGCTCGACGCCGTCGAGGTGCTGGAAGGCCTGGCTGCCGGCAATCGGGTGCTGTTGCGAGGCAATGTCGCATCCGGCGCGAGGGTGCAGATGACCCTGGTGCCGTGGCGGCCGGGCCTGGGGTCCGCCCCGGCGGGCACGGCTGAAGACCCGGGCTCGACGCTCGGCAACGCGTTCGGACGCTGAGGGCTGCTCCGCGATGCCGCTCTGGCTTGGCTTCGAACGGCGGGTGGCGCTGCGCTTCCTGCGCGAAGGACGGATGCAGGCCCTGCTGATCATTGTCGGTGTGGCCGCCGGCGTGGCGGTGATCGCCTTCATCTCGGCGCTGATCAACGGCCTGCAAAGCAACACGCTGACCAAGACCTTGGGAGCCCAGGCCCATATCACGCTCCATTCGCCCGACGACGTGGTGCTGCCGGCGCGCCCGGCCGCTTCGCAGGCCACCGTGATGAGCGACACCCAGCCGCGCGAGCAGCGCCTGCGGTCGTTGATCAACTGGCAGGCCCTGGTGCCCCTGCTGGAAGCGCGCGACGAGATCACCGCGGTGTCGCCGATGGTGTCCGGCAGCGGACTGGCGCTGCGCGGTGAAGCAACGCAGGCGATCGCGCTGCTGGGTGTCGACCTGGACCGCTACGACCGCATCGTCGGCTTGCGCGGCAAGGTGGTGAGCGGCGAGGCGCGGCTGGCGCCGGGCGAAGCCGTCATCGGGCGCGAGCTGGCGTCCGACCTGGGCGTGCGGGTGGGCGACCGGTTGACGCTGCAGACCGGCGTGGTCTCGGATTCGGCGCGGGTGACGGCCCTGGTCGATCTCGGCGTGCGGGACCTCAATCGGCGCACCGTCATCGTGCCGCTGCGCACCGCGCAAAGCCTGCTGGGGCTGCCCGGGGGGGCCACCAGCCTCGACCTCACGGTGAAGGACGTGTGGAGCGCCGACGCGCTGGCGGCTGAACTGCGCCGGCAACTGCCCTACAAGATCGAAGCCTGGCAGGAGGTCAACGCCCAATTGGTTTCAGCGCTGAACGCGCAATCGGTCAGCACGACCTTGATCCGGGGCGTGGTGCTGGTGGTGGTGGTGCTCGGCATCGCCAGCGTGCTGGTGGTGTCCGTGGTGCAGAAGAGCCGCGAGATCGGCATCCTGCGCGCAATGGGCGCCACCCGCGGCCAGATTCTCCGGGTGTTCCTGGTGCAGGGCGCCGTGGTCGGGGCCCTGGGGTCGCTGATGGGGGTGGCGCTGGCCACTGTCATGATCTGGCTGTTCACGCATTTCGTGCGCGGCTCCGACGGCCTGCCGCTGTTCGACATCCATCTGCCGCTGGTCACTGCCGTGCGGGTCGCGTTGCTGGCCACCGTGTGCGGCGTGCTGGCTGCGATCGCGCCGGCGCGCCGCGCCGCGCGCATGGACCCGGCGCAGGCGATCCGGATCTAGGACTGCTCCATGGCAAGCCAAGATCCATCCCGCTCCGGTCCGCTGTTGGAAATCGTCGACGTCCGCAAGCGCTACAACATCGGCCTGCCGAACGAGGCCGAGGTGCTGCACGGCATCTCGCTGCGGGTGGACCACGGCGAGTTCGTGGCGCTGATCGGTCCGTCGGGCTCGGGCAAGAGCACGTTGCTCAACATCGTGGGCCTGCTGGAGCGCATGACTTCCGGCAGCTACAAGTTGCAGGGCGAGGAAGTGCAGGGCCTGGACGATGGCGCGCTGACGATGCGCCGGCGCGTGACCCTGGGATTCGTGTTCCAGTTCCATCACCTGCTGCCCGCCTTCACCGCGCTGGAGAACGTCACCATGCCGGGGCTGATGGCCGAGGGGCGGGTCAGCGCCCGCTACCTCGAGCGGGCTCGCTCGTTGCTGGCCGCGGTGGGACTGGCCGACGCGATGAACAAGCGGCCATCCGAACTTTCGGGGGGCATGCAGCAGCGGGTGGCCATCGCGCGGGCGCTGGTGCAGCAGCCGCCGCTGGTGCTGGCCGACGAGCCCACCGGCAACCTCGACACCGCATCCTCGGACGAGGTGTTCGCGCAACTGCGCCGGATGCACGAGGAGTTGGGCACCACCTTCGTGATCGTCACCCACGACCCCCGGATGGCGGCGCGCTGCGACCGGATGGTGGAGTTGATCGACGGACGCATCGCGCGCGACGTGCCGGTCGTCGCGGCGCCCGCGGTGAACTGATCAGCCCTGCGGCAGCGCCTGGCCGGACGGCGCGGTTTGTTCGGCAGTTGGCGCGGTCGAGGTCTCGCCCAGTGCGTTACAGGCGATCAGGATCTGGGCGACGTAGTAGCTCGCCAGCACCCAGAGCTGAGCCATCGGCAACGCGAAGGCGAATTTGTTGGTCGCCAGCAGCGAATCACTGAGCATGAAGCAGCCGGCGCCGATCGCGACAGCCACGCTCGCGCGGTCGCGCAACACCGTGGCGCGGCCGATCGCCTGCGCCGCCATCAGCGCGATCACGACCACGTAGGCACCCACGGCGACCTTCAGCATCGGCGCCAGGTATGCGAACAGGAAGCCGTACATCGCGGCGCCAACCCCCAGGGTCGCCGCCAGCGCCA
>JAAOZX010000394.1 GCA_012274225.1 Comamonadaceae bacterium
GAGGCGATTCGTCGCACCGACAGCGCCAAACCGTATCTGGCGGCCGTGCAATGGCATCCGGAATTCCACCAGCCCGGGGCGCAGACCATCGACGACGCGGCGCTGCTCGCGGACTTCCTGGATGCGGCGCGCGCCACCCGATAGGAGCCCCGAATGAGCACTCTGCGAATCCTCAATCCGGCCAATGGCGAGGCGATCGCCGAGCTGGCCGCCGACGACCAGGCCAGCGTCGCCATCAAGGCTGCAGCCGCCCGCGCCGCGCAACCGGCCTGGGCGGCGCGACCGCTTGACGAGCGCAAGGCCTGCCTGGATCGCTTCCGCGACGGCGTGGTCCGCGAGTTGGAACAGCTTGCGGTGACCCTGACGCGCGAGACCGGCAAGCCAATCCGGATGTCGCGCAACGAGCTCAACGGCCTGCTGGCCCGCATCGACTTCTTCGTCGGCATGGCGGCGCCGGTGACGGCGAGCGAGACCGTTTTGGACGAGGGCGGCATGCAGGAGCGGATCGAGCATGTGCCGCTGGGTGTCGTCGGCAACATCTCGGCCTGGAACTACCCCTGGTTCGTCGGCTGCAACGTCATCGTGCCGGCGCTGCTGACCGGCAACGCCGTGCTCTACAAGCCGTCCGAGTACGCCACCCTCACGGGCCGGGAGATCGCCCGCCTGCTGCACCACGCCGGGGTGCCGCGCGACGTGTTCGTCCCGTTGGTGGGCGCCGGGCCGGTCGGCGCCGCGCTGCTGGCGCAGAAGATCGACGGCCTGTTCTTCACCGGCTCGCATGCCACCGGCCTGCGCATCGCCCAGGCCGTGGGCTCGCGCTTCGTCAAGCTGCAGCTTGAGCTCGGCGGCAAGGACCCGACCTATGTCTGCGACGACGCCGACCCGCAGTCGGCGGCGCAGTCGCTCGCCGACGGCGCGATGTACAACACCGGGCAAAGCTGCTGCTCGGTCGAGCGCATCTACGTGCATGAAAAGATCCACGACGCGTTTCTGGCCGCCTTTGTCGAGACAGTGAAAGGCTTTGCTGTCGGCGACCCTATGCGCGAGGACACCTACATCGGCCCGCTCACGCGAGCTGCGCAACTCGATGTGCTGGACGCGCAGGTCGCCGACGCCAAGGCCCAGGGCGCCACGCTGCACACCGGCGGGCACCGCCTGCCGGGGCCGGGCAACTGGTACGCGCCCACGGTGTTCAGCAACGCGCATCACGGCATGGCGCTGATGAAGGAAGAAAGCTTCGGCCCGATCATCGGCATCCAGAAGGTGGCCGGCGACGAGGAAGCGGTACGTCTGATGAACGACACCCGTTACGGCCTCACGGCGGGTGTCTACACGCCCAGCGGCGAGCGGGCCCAGGCCGTGCTGTCGCGCGTTCAGGCGGGCAGCCTGTACTGGAACTGCTGCGACCGGGTCAGCCCGCGCCTGCCCTGGAGCGGCTTCGGCGATTCGGGCATCGGCGTCACCCTTTCCACCTACGGCATCGAGACTTTCACCCGCCCGAGGGCCTGGCACCTCAAATCGCCCCCGGATCGCGCTTAAGATAACGCACAAGAAAAGCAGCCGCTGCGAGCGGCCGGGCGCGGCGCCCCGCCGCCACGAAATCACAGAGGATCAAGACAGATGGCCCTGATCGTCGTCATGGAGGACGATGCCGGCACCCGGATGCTCGTGGGCTCGGTGCTGCGCAAGGACGGGCACGACGTGATCGCGGTCGAGGACGGTGCCAGGGGCCTGCAACAGGTGCGCAACCACCCGCCCGACCTGATCATCAGCGACGTGCAGATGCCCGGCATGAACGGCTTCGACATGCTGGCGGCGGTGCGCGGCGACACCGCCACCGCGGCGATTCCGGTCATCCTGCTGACGTCGCTGCAGGAGCGCGCCCACATGCGCATCGGCATGACCACCGGCGCCGACGACTACATCACCAAGCCGTTTCGCGCCGCCGAACTGCGCGCGGCGGTTTCCGCCCAGCTGAACAAGCGCTCGGTCCAGGACCAGGTGCAGGCGCTGGCGGTGGACGCCGCCGTGCAGAAGGCGCTGGTGGAGCAGAAGCACCAGTTGGCCAAGCTGTACGAGCAGCGCCTGGCGGCGGAATTGAGCGGCCGCTGGCCCGACGCCGGCGGCAGCGCGACCGACGAGCGCTTGCCCAATGCGACGGTGCTGTTCGTCGATATCCCGAATTACGCAGGCGTCGCTCACAAGCTCGAGGCGCTGGAGCTGTCCGACCTGGTCAAGAAGTTCTACGGCAGCGCCAACGACACCGTGCATCTGTTCGGCGCGCGCCACATGCGTTTCGTCGGCGAGGCGCTGCTGGCGATCTTCGCCGAGGAAAGCGACACCCGCACCGTCAACCACGGCTTGCGGGCGGTGCGGGCTGCACTGGGGCTGGTGGACGCGGCGCGCGGGGTGCAGGACTATCTGAACTCGCGCTACCCCGGCCGCGCCCTGCCGCCGTTCAGCGTCAACGTGGCGCTGCACACCGGCACCGTGACGCTGGCCGTGCTGCGCGATCCGCTGCACGGCGGGACAGCGCAGACGCTGCCGGTGGGGGACGTCGTCAGTACCACGCTGCTCTTGACACGGCAGGCCCGCATGCTCGGCTGGCCTATTGTCGCCAGCGTCGCCGCTCTGCGGCCGATCGCCGGTGCCGTGCGCACGGAAGCGCGCGCCCTGCTGAATCTGCCCGGCCGCACCGAGCCGGTGGACGCGGTGCAACTGGTCGGGCTGGCGCTGTGAGGCGCGCTGGCGCATGAGGCGCTTTTCACTGCGCGCCATCCTGGCGGCCAGCCTGGTGCTGTCGGCCACCGTGCCGGCGCTGCTGGTGCTGGGGATGATGACGCGCTCCAGTTCGCAGGCCGTGCAGGACCTGGCCGGCAAGCTGCTCACTCAGGTTGCCGTGCTGGTGCAGACCGGCACCGAAGCCCATGTGCGCCAGGCCCACGACGTGCTGGACGGACTGTTCGCGGAGCCGATCACGGCCGGCGAGCTCGATCGCGCCCGCGCCTGGCTGCGCGAACCGGCGCAATTCGAGGCGATGGCCTTCGCCCTGAC
>JAAOZX010000395.1 GCA_012274225.1 Comamonadaceae bacterium
GTCGTGTTCTTGGTGCGTGCCTCGAACAGCGCATACATCACCAGCGGGATCGACGATCGCAGCACGTTCTCGGCCAGCACCACGATGGCGCTGGGACGCACCGACTGCAGCAGCCCGAACCCCAGGGCGTAGGCCCAATAGGCTTGGTGGTGCCACTGCAGGAAGAACGCGCCGCCCTCCAGCGCTGCCTCCACCACCGTGTAGATCAGCGGCCCGGCCAGGTTGGCCAGCAGCGGGCGCGGCCGGTCCCGTGCCGCCAGCCACTCGGCCAGCCACGCCTGGGCCAGGCCGGCGCCCAGCAACAGGTAGGGATCGGGTCCGCGGAAATAGCCGGGGCGCGCCAGCAGCGCTTCCAGGATCAGCAGCACCAGCGGGACATGGCCGCTGTGGGTGAAGAAGTGGCGGGCGATCCGGGTGGCGAGCGGTTGGTCTGACAGGGCGGCGGAGGTCATGACAGGCGGCCTGTCGCCGGCGGGGTCGGCCCCCGGTTCAGGCAGCAGTGGTGGAGAACTCGTTGAATGCCGCCAGGGCATTGGCGGAATACATGAGCGACGGGCCGCCGCCCATGTAGACAGCCATGCCCAGCACTTCTTCCACCTCGGCTTTGGTCGTGCCGAGCCGGACCAGGGTCTTCATGTGGAAGCCGATGCAGGCATCGCAGTGCGCTGCCACGCTCAGTGCCAGTGCAATCAGCTCCTTCGTCTTCTGGCTCAGGACACCATCGATGCTCGCCGCCCGCGACATGTCGTTGAACCCCTTGATCACATCAGGGAGGTCGGCGCGCAGGGTGGACACTTGCTTGGATACCGCTTGGGTCAGCTCGAGGTAGGTGGAGGCAGGTAGTGTGCTCATGGCCGTCATTTTCCGTCCGGCCCCGGGCGGGTGAGTTGACTTCGGTCAGTAAGCCGACGGCAAAGAAAGCCACGAGGGCCGCCGGCGTGCGGCGGTCCTCGTGGCTGGGAGTGAAGACTGCCTACTGCGCCAGGATCCACTGGACCATGTTCTTCACCTGGCCCGCGTCCTTGCTCGCGACGGCCTTGTGCTCTTCCTCGCTGCCGTCCATCTTGATCTTGGGGCTCTTGGTCACGAAATCCGTGACCTTGGCTTCGCCGTCGGCCTTGCCCTTGTATTTGGCGGCGACCTTCTGGTAGGCCGGGCCCTTCTTGTCCTTGTCCACCGAATGGCACTTGGTGCAACCGCTCTCCTTTTGCAGCTTCATCGCGGCATCGGCGTCCGGCGCGGCCACGGCCGGCAGGGAGATCGCGAACGCGGCGGCGGTGATGGCCAGCAAGGAATTGACTTTCATATCTTTCGCTCCTGTAAGTGAAGGGGTTAAGGCTTGCGGCACGCCATTCGCAACCAGGCGTCAGCCGTGCACGGATTGATCCATGCATCAGCCGTGCCATCGCCCGCGGTAGTGTCAATTGCCTTTGAAATCAAGCACTTGGCGCTAGGCCGCCCAACGGCATCGCGCCGCCGCGCGGACACCGAAGTACATTCGCTTTGTGCAGTGACGACCGCCGTCGGATGAAATCCTGTTTGGATTCAACGACTTAGCTGCGAAGGTGGCGGCAGGTGGTTTCTATACACCGGCCGCAAAGCAGTTCGGGTGTCAGCGCGCGACCGTCTTGACGACGCGGCGCGCGGCCGGCTTGACCGAGCAGAACTGCACGTACAGGGAGTCGATGATTGCCAGCGCTTCCTTGCTGATCAGGCGATAGTAGATCTTCTTGCCTTCGCGGCGGGTCTCGACCAAGCCTTCCCGGCGCAGCACGCCGAGCTGCTGGGAGAGCGATGGCTGGCGGATGTCGAGCAGTTCTTCCAGTTCGCCGACGCTGTGTTCCTGGTGCGCGAGCTGGCACAGGAGGACCAGCCGGTCCTCATGGGCCAGCACACTCAGCAGTCCGCAGGCCTCCTGGGCCGAACTGCGCAGCTTGCTCACCTGTGCCGGGCTCATTGAAAGTTTGTCCACCACACCTCCAATTGCGCCGATTATGGCGCGGGCCCCGGAGATCTGCCGCCAAAGCCCACGGCAGATTCCGATCTTGCACTATTCCTGCTCGATCTTCTCCCAGCCCGTGATCATCGCCTTGATGTGCGCCAGCGGCGTGTGGCCGGTGGTCGACAGGTAAATGTGCGAGATGACGAAGATCAGCATCATGAAGGCGGCCGCCGTGTGCGCCAGCGCGATCGGCTGCAGCGGCAGTTGCAGCATGCCGCCGCGGGTCAACTCGGCGTAATAGAGATAGGCGAGGCCGCTCACCCAAAGCAGCGGATTGATCAGCAGCTTGATGATCAGGTAGGTCACCCGCTGCAGCGGGTTGTGCTTGGCCAGTTGCGTCACCCGGTGCGGATGCGGCTCGCCGGTGAAGATGCCAACCGAGTAGTAACGCGCCACCGCGATCATGTTCTTCGTCGTGGGGATGTACTGTTTCCACTCCCCGGTGGTGAAGTGCCAGAAGATCGCGAACAGCCACAGTGCGATCAGCGTCCAGGCCGCGGTGGTGTGGAGGTTGCCGGCCTTTTCCCAGCCGAACAGCCGGTATGTGCCGTGAACTTCGAAGCCAGTCACCAGCATGAACAGGATAAGGGCGGCCTGTGACCAGTGCCAGAAACGCTCGAACCGCTTGAAGAGATAGACGCGGGTCATGCTGCACTCCCGAATTTCTGTTGCCTTGACTTGAACACCCGAACTGCGCCGTGGACCAGCACGCCAGCCAGCGTGAGCGCCGCCAGGATCCAGCCGGCCAGGTCGAGCCAGGATGCGTGATCGACGCCGCGCCCGGGCATGTACATCCCCGAGACTTTCTCGAGTCGGCCGCCCGATGCATGGCAGGCCTCGCAGTGCAGCGCGTCCTTCGCGGGGGCGACCATGTGGGTGATCGGCCACATGCTCTCGGTGGCTATGAAACTCACTTTGCCCGAGAACGGTTGATGGATTGCCTCCATCCCGGCAGCGGCGGCCTTCTCCCAGTTGAGATTGGTCCAATAGGCCGTGCCGTCGGCGCCGGCGAGGTGCGGGGCGATCAGGGTCTTGTTGACCGGATCGTAGGGCTGCTTGCCGGTGAACA
>JAAOZX010000396.1 GCA_012274225.1 Comamonadaceae bacterium
CGCCGGCGACATCGACATGGTCTACCTCACCGGCTACGGCTTCCCGCTGCATCGCGGCGGCCCGATGCTGTACGCCGATCAGGTGGGCCTGTTCAACGTAGCGCAGGCCATGAAGCGCTTCCAGCGCAACCCGCGCGACGATGCGAAGTTCTGGGAGCCCGCGCCGCTGTTGGCCCGCCTGGCCGCGGAAGGCAAGACCTTCAATCCGACAGCTTGAGCCTCAACCGACCTTCCCGAGCCCCATCCGAATTTCCCGAAAGGTTTCAAGCATGAGCAACGCACTGATCGTCTCGACCGCACGCACGCCCCTGGCCAAGAGCTGGAAGGGTTCCTTCAACATGACCCACGGCGCGACCCTGGGCGGCCACGTCGTCAAGCATGCGCTCCGACGCGCCGGCATAGCCGCCGCGCAGGTCGAAGATGTCATCATGGGATGCGCCACTCCCGAAGGCGCCACCGGCGCCAATATCGCCCGCCAGATCGCCCTGATGGCCGGTTGCCCGGTCACCGTATCGGGCATGACGGTCAACCGTTTCTGCTCGTCGGGACTGCAGAGCATTGCACTGGCCTCGCAGCGCGTGATCGCGGGCGAGGCAGACGTGTACGTGGCTGGCGGCGTGGAGAGCATCTCCTGCGTCCAGCAGGAAATGAACACCCACATGCTGCGCGACCCGGAGCTCGACAAGCTGAAGCCGGAGATCTACTGGTCGATGCTGCAGACTGCCGAGCAGGTGGCCAAACGCTACAACATCGGCCGTGAGGTGATGGACGAATACGGCGCCACCAGCCAGCAGAAGGCCTGCGCGGGTCAGGCGGCGGGCAAGTTCGATGCCGAGATCGCGCCGATCACCGTGCAGGCCGGGGTGGCCGATCCCGTGATGGGCCTGCGCACCAAGGAAGTGACGGTGAGCAAGGACGAAGGCACCCGCGAAGGCACGACCAAGGAGGGCATCAGCGGCATCAAGCCGGCGCTGCCCGGCGGCGTGATCGCGGCGGGCAATGCCAGCCAGTTCTCGGACGGCGCCGGCGCCTGCGTGGTGGTGAGCGAGGCTTTTGCCAGCAAGAACAACCTGAAACCGCTCGGCCGCTTCCTCGGTTTCGCGGTGGCCGGCTGCGAGCCCGACGAGATGGGCATAGGCCCGGTGTTCGCGATCCCGAAGGTGCTGAAGAAGCTGGGCCTGACGGTGCAGGACATCGACCTGTGGGAGCTGAACGAGGCTTTCGCAGTGCAGGTGATCTATTGCCGCGACAAGCTGGGCATCCCGAACGACCGGCTGAACGTCAATGGCGGCGCGATCGCCGTCGGCCATCCCTACGGCGTGTCGGGCCAGCGCCTGACCGGCCACGCGCTGATCGAAGGCAAGCGCCGCGGCGCCAAGCGCGTGCTGGTGACGATGTGCATCGGCGGCGGCATGGGGGCGGCGGGGGTGTTCGAGGTCTTGTAGCGCCCCTGAAAGCGGACATCCGGACGCAGAAGACGCAAAAGAGCGCAGAAGGCGCAAAAGATTCAAGGATGTCCTTCTGCGTCTTTTGCGTATTTTTGCGTCCTCTGCATCCGGTATCTTGATGTTGGGTGTCCGGCTGTTTTGGAGTCAAAGTGAGCCTGCGTTCCACCCTCGAATTTCTCCTGTACGACTGGCTCGACGCGGAGCAACTGACCGGCCGAACGCGGTTTGCCGACCATTCGCGCGAAACGTTTAATGCGGTGCTGGACACCTGCGAGCGCATCGCCCGCGAGAAGTACGCACCGTTCAACCGCACGGTGGACACCGAGGAGCCGCGCTTCGACGGCGAAAAGGTGATCCTGCCCCGCGCCACCCATGATGCCTGGCAGGCCTTTGCGCAATCCGGCATGCTCAGCGCCGCGCAGGACTACGAAATCGGCGGCATGCAGCTGCCATACACGGTCGAAGCGGCGGCGCAGTGCTTTTTCGCCATGGCGTCGGCCAGCATCGGCTCGGGCATGCTCACCGTTGGCAATGCCAATCTGCTGCGGGTGCACGGCACAAAGGCGCAGCAGGAGGTGTTCGCGCTCAACGAATTTTCGGGACGCTGGGCCGGCACGATGGCGTTGTCCGAGCCGCAGGCCGGCTCGTCGCTGTCCGACATCACGACCCGGGCGGTGCCCGACGGCGAAGGCTCCGAGGTCGATCCGCTGGGCCCGCGTTACCGGCTCACCGGCAACAAGATGTGGATCTCGGCGGGCGAGCATGAGCTGACCGAGAACATCATCCACCTGGTGCTCGCCAAGATCCCGGGACCCGACGGCAAGCTGATAGCCGGAACGCGGGGCATCTCGCTGTTCATCGTTCCCAAGCATCTCGTGAACGCCGCCGGTGAGCTGACGGGCGAGCGCAACGACGTGGCCCTTGCCGGGCTGAACCACAAGCTCGGCTGGCGCGGAACCACCAACACGCTGCTCAATTTCGGTGAGGGCAAATTCCCGGTCCGGGGACGGGCAGGCGCGATCGGCTACCTCGTGGGCCGTCCGCATGAAGGCTTGCGCTGCATGTTCCATATGATGAACGAGGCCCGCATCGGCGTGGGCACCGCAGCCGTCATGCTGGGTATGGCCGGCTATTACGCGGCACTGGAATACGCCCGCAACCGGCCGCAGGGGCGCTTGCCGGTGGGACAGAAATCGGAACACGGCACCCGTGCCGTGGGCAAGGACCCGGCGCAACCGCAGGTGCGGATCATCGAGCACGCCGACGTGAAGCGCATGCTGCTGGCGCAGAAGGCCTATTGCGAGGGCGGCCTGACGCTGGAGCTTTACTGCGCGCGCCTGGTCGACGAGCAGCACACCGGCGCGCCCGAAGCGGCGGACGACGCCCGGCTGCTGCTGGAAGTGCTCACGCCGATCGCCAAGAGCTGGCCCAGCGAATGGTGCCTGGAAGCCAACTCGCTGGCCATCCAGGTTCACGGCGGCTACGGCTACACGCGCGACTTTCCGGTCGAGCAGTACTGGCGCGACAACCGGCTGAACATGATCCATGAGGGCACGCACGGCATCCAGGCCGCCGACCTGCTGGGACGCAAGGTGCTGATGGAGGGCGGCAAGGGCTTGGCGCTGCTGGCCTCCCGCATCGCCGAAACCATTGCGAAAGCGGCCGCGCAGCCGGTGCTGGCCGAGTACGCGGGTGCATTGCGCGATGCGCTGGCGCAAGTCCGCGCCGCAACCGACAGCGCCTGGGCCACCGGCAACCCCGCCGAGGCCCTGGCGAACGCCGTACCGTACATGCAGGCTTTCGGCCACATGGTGGTGGCCTGGATCTGGCTCGACGTCGCCCTGGCGGTGCCGCTCGAAGCGGAGACCACCGATCCCATCGGTCAAGGGCGGCTTTACGCCACCCGCTACTTCTATCGCTACGAGCTGCCCAAGATCGGCGCCTGGTTGGCCGTGGCGGCACGTTGCGAAGCCACCTGCGCCGACATGCCGGAGGCGGCCTTCTGATGGCCTCAGGCGGGACGCTCGTTTGGATCGACCGGCTGGTCTGGACCTTCATCTACGGCGGCCTGTTCACGCTGATACTGGGCCTCGCGGCGCTGCCGGCCCATGCCGTAGCGAGCTGGTCGCTGATCGCCGTCGGCACAGCGCTGGTCGTCGCCGGGGTCGTGCTGATCTGGGTCCGGGCCCGGCTGACGGCCGACCGATGACGCGCGGAATATCGCCGCAGTGACAGCCACGGACCGCCGGCGACCGCACAATTCACAGCTCGAACTTTTTCAAGGACCCCAGCATGACCCGTACCGTTACCCAGTTGTTCGACCTGCACGGCAAGACCGCCCTGGTGACCGGTGGCTCGCGCGGCCTGGGTCTGCAGATGGCGCACGCCCTGGGCGAGGCCGGCGCGCGGATCATGGTGACCTCGCGCAAGGCGGCCGACCTGGAGCAGGCGACGGCCGAACTCCAGGCAGCCGGCATCGACGCCCGCTGGATCGCCGCGGACTGCGCCAAGGAAGAGGAAATCCGGCGCCTGGCCGACGAAACGCTCCAGCGCATGGGCGACGTCGACATCCTGGTCAACAACGCGGGCGCTGCTTGGGGCGCGGCTGCGGAGGACCATCCGGTCGAAGCCTGGGACAAGCTGATGAACCTGAACGTGCGCGGCTATTTCATCCTGTCGCAGCACCTGGCCAAGCGCAGCATGATCGCGCGCAAGTACGGGCGCATCATCAACATCGCCTCGATCGCGGGACTGGGCGGCAATCCACCAGGCATGGGAGGTACGCTGGCCTACAACACGTCCAAGGGCGCCGTCATCAACTTCACCCGAGCCCTGGGCTGCGAGTGGGGCAAGTACAACATCACGGTGAACGCGATCTGCCCGGGTTTCTTCCCGAGCAGAATGACCAGGCACACACTCGACACCTTGGGCGAAGACAAACTGGCGGCTCACGCGCCGTTGCAGCGCCTGGGCGACGACGAGGACCTCAAGGGTGTCACGCTATTGTTCGCGTCGGACGCCGGCAAGCACATCACCGGACAGTGGCTGGCCGTGGACGGTGGTGTCAGCGTCATCACCGGTGGCTGAGCAGTTGCCGGCGGCAGCGCCGGTGAGTCTGTGGCAAGCTGGCGGTCCACGCAATACAGGAGCGGTATGAAGTTCGGCGTCGAGATTCCATTCGTCAGCCTGCTTGGCTTCGAGCTCATCGAGTTCGACGGCGGCCATTCGGAAATCCACTACGAAGCAAAGCCCGAGCACTGCAATTCCTTCAGCGTCACCCATGGGGGCGCCTGCATGACCTTGCTGGACGTCGCGATGGCGGTGGCGGCACGCAGCGTCGACAAGGAAATGGGCGTGGTCACCATCGAAATGAAGACCAGCTTCATGCAACCCGCACGCGGCATGCTCAGCGGCAAGGGGCGACTGATGCATCGCACCGCCACCATGGCGTTCACCGAGGCCACGATCTACGACAGCGCCGGACGCGCCTGCGCCCACGCGACCGGTACCTTCAAGTACGTCAGGCGCCTGCCCATTGGGGTGAAGAGCGCGATTCCACTGAACGTCATCTCGACCGATTAGTAACCTTGCCGGACAGATCTTCAGCTCTGTCCCCAACCGTTTAGAAAGAAGACCATGCCCACGAACAAGCAGATCCTGCTGGACAACCGCCCGCAAGCCGAGGCCACGGCCGCCAACTTCAAGCTGGCCGTCGCCGACACGCCGCCGATGCAGGAGGGCCAGGTGCTGGTTCGGCATCACTTCCTGAGCCTGGACCCCTACATGCGCGGACGCATGAACGACGCCAAGAGCTATGCGGCGCCGCAGCCACTGGGCCAGGTGATGCAGGGCGGCACCGCCGGTGAAGTGGTGGAGAGCCGCTCGCCCAAGTTCAAGGCGGGCGACAAGGTGGTCGGCATGGGCGGCTGGCAGGAGTACAGCGTGGTATCCGCCGACCAGCCGGGTGCCTTGCGCAAGGTCGACACAACCCATGTTCCGCTGTCGCATTACCTGGGCGCAGTGGGCATGCCGGGCGTCACGGCCTGGTATGGACTGGTCAAGATCCTCCAGCCGAAGGCCGGCCAGACCCTGGTGGTGAGCGCCGCCACCGGCGCGGTGGGCAGCGCGTTCGGAGCCCTGGCCAAAGCGCGCGGTTGCCGCACCGTTGGCATCGCCGGCGGGCCCGAGAAATGCAAGTACGCAACGACCGAGCTCGGCTTCGACGCCTGCATCGACTACCGGGAACACAAGGACGCCTCTTCGCTGTCGAAAGCGCTGCGCGACGCCTGCCCCAATGGCATCGATGGCTATTTCGAGAATGTGGGCGGCATGATCATGGATGCGGTGATGCTGCGCATGAATGCCTTCTCCCGCGTCGCCCTGTGCGGGATGATCGCGGGCTACGACGGCAAGCCGCTCCCGATGGCGTATCCCCAGCTGATCCTGGTCAACCGGATGACGGTCGAGGGCTTCATCGTCAGCGAGCACATGGAAGTCTGGCCCGAGGCGCTCACGGAACTGGGCACCCTGGTGGGAACGGGCAAGTTGCGGCCGCGCGAATCGATCGCGCAGGGCATTGAAGCCGCGCCCGAGGCCTTCCTGGGGCTGCTCAAAGGCAAGAACTTCGGCAAGCAACTGGTCAAGCTGATCTGAGCGGGCGCCCCTGGAGTGACCGGCAGTGCCACACTATCACCGGTTCCGCCTGAACCGGTTGGCGGCCGGCCCAGGAGCGCTCCGGGACGCCGAGGCGCGCGACCTCGACGCAACTGGCGGGGCTGAGCTTCGCGCCAAGGAGTGTCCGCATGTCCGACCTGACCCATGAGGTTTTCAACCAGCCCGAGCCGCTGGTGGATTACAACCTCTTCGAAGGAAACCGCGCCATGCGCGCCGCGCTGAAGCTGAACGCGCCGCGTCTCGACACCGCCGAACTGTCGGCGCTGGGCGCGATGCTGGGCACTGGCGAAATGCAGACCCATGCCCGCCTGGCCAATGTGCACACGCCGCGGCTGCGCAGCCACGACCGATTCGGCCGGCGGCTCGACGAGGTCGAATTCCACCCTGCTTATCACGCGCTGATGGCGGCGGCGACCCAGGCCGGGTTGCACGGCTCGCCGTGGAGCCAGCGCAGCGCCTCGCCCCACGTGCGGCGAGCGGCCGGCTTCATGTTGTTCACGGAGCTGGAGCCGGCTATCCTTTGCCCGATTTCGATGACCTATGCGGCCACGCCGGCGCTGCGCCGCAATGAAGCGATCTATGCAGACTGGGCCCCGGGCCTGGCCGCTCGCGCCTATGACCCGGCTCTGAAGCCCTGGCGCGACAAGACCGGCCTCACCATGGGCATGGGCATGACCGAGAAGCAGGGCGGCTCCGACGTGCGCGCCAACACCAGCGAGGCCGCGGTCGACGGTCAGGACAACTGGGGCCAGCGCTTCCGCATCACCGGGCACAAGTGGTTTCTGTCGGCGCCGATGTGCGACGCCTTCCTGGTGCTGGCGCACACCCGCGGCGGCCTGAGCTGCTTCTTCATGCCCCGGGTGCTGCCCGACGGCTCGGTCAACGCAATCAACATCCAGCGCCTGAAGGACAAGCTGGGCAACAAGGCCAATGCCAGTTCCGAGGTGGAGTTCCAGGGCGCCACGGCCTGGCTGGTGGGGGAACCGGGGCGCGGCGTCGCGCAGATCCTGGAAATGGGCACCATGACGCGAATGGATTGCGCGCTGGGCACCAGCGGCCTGATGCGACAGGCGCTGTCGATCGCTCTGGATCACACGGCCCAGCGCGAGGCCTTCGGCAAGAAGTTGATCGAGCAGCCGTCGATGCGCAACGTGCTGGCCGACCTGGCGCTCGAGTCGGAAGCCGCCACGGCGCTGGCGCTGCGCGTCGCGCGGGCGTTCGACCAGTCGGGCAACGAGCAGGAACGGGAGATCGCCCGCCTGCTCACGCCGATCTCGAAGTTCTGGATCTGCAAGCGCGGCTCCCATTTCGCCCAGGAGGCCATGGAATGCCTGGGCGGCAACGGTTACGTGGAAGAGAACGGCGAAGGCATCATGGCACGCATCTACCGCGAGATGCCGGTCAACTCGATCTGGGAAGGCGCCGGCAACATCATGGCCCTGGACCTGCTGCGGGCCTTGCGAAAGGCCGACGCGGCCGCGGCGCTGGCCCAGGAGCTGGCGCCCGCCAAGGGCGCGCATGCGGCGCTGGACCGGCTGGCCGCGGCGCTGCCGCAGCGGGTCGACCAGATGGCCACTGAGCTCGAAGCGCGCCGGCTGGCCCAGGACGTCGCGCTGGCGGTGCAGGCGGCGCTGTTGCAGCAGACCGCACCTGACGCCGTGTTTGCGGCGTTCTGCGATTCACGCCTGGCGGGCAATTGGGGCCAGGTCTTCGGGACGCTGCCCGCCAACACCGACTTCGACACCATCATCACCCGCGCCATGCCGCGCTGACCCACGCGCGCACGCCAAAGGACCGACATGCCCGATCTCATCCTGCATCACTATCCGAGTTCGCCCTTTTCGGAAAAGATCCGGCTCGCGCTGGGGTACAAGAAATTGATGTGGAAGTCCGTGATCATTCCGCCGATCATGCCTAAGCCGGATGTGCTTGCGCTCACCGGCGGCTACCGCAAGACGCCGATCCTGCAGGTGGGCGCCGACGTGTACTGCGACACCGCGCTGATCTGCGACGTGCTGGAACACGTCGAGCGGGAGCCCACCCTGTATCCTCCCCACCTGAAGGGGGTTTCACGCGTGTTCGCCCAGTGGGCCGACAGCACGCTGTTCTGGGCAGCCATGGCGTACAACCTGCAACCCAAGGGTGCGGCGCACGCTTTTCGCAAGGCGCCGCCCGAAGCGGCAAAAGCATTCGGCGAGGACCGCAAGGCCATGAGCGCCAACCTGGTCCGCCTGCGGCCGGCCGATGCGACCTCGGCCTATCGCTCCTACCTGCGACGCATCGCGCACATGGTCGAAGAGCACGACTTTCTGTTCGGCACCGATCCCTGCGTCGCCGATTTCGCCACCTACCATTCGCTCTGGTACACCCGGGTCCAGGTGCCGGTGATGGCCGACATCCTGAACGCCACCCCGGCGGTCGCCGAATGGATGGACCGGCTGGCGGCGATCGGCCATGGCGGAATGAGTCCCTTCAATTCGGCCGATGCGGTCACGGTGGCGCAGGGCGCCGAACCGATGCCGCCCGGTCAGAACCTGTTGCTCGACAGCGCTTTCCAGGACGACCACGGGATCGCGCTGGGCACGCCGGTCACCGTCACCGCGGAGAGCTTCGGCCCGGAGCCGACCGCGGGCATCCTGATCGCTGCAACCCGCACGCACTACACGCTATTGCGCGAAAGCCCGCGCACCGCCGCTGTCCATGTCCATTTCCCGCGCATCGGCTACGTGTTGCGCAAAGCCGAGGGAGCCTGAACGATGATCGCGGATTTCAAGGGCAAGACAGCCGTCCTCACCGGCGCCGGCTCGGGCTTCGGGCTCGAATGCGCGCGCATCGGCGCGAGTTTGGGCATGAACCTGGTGCTGGTGGACGTGCAGCAGGACGCCCTGGACCGGGCTGAGGCCGAAATGAAGGCGGCCGGCGCCGCGGTCCTGGCGCGCCGGGTCGACGTCGCCAAGGCAGGCGAGATGGAGCAGCTGGCGCAGGCGGTCGCCCAGCGCTTCGGCGCGCCGCATTTCGTCTTCAACAACGCCGGCGTCGGCGCGGGCGGCCTGCTCTGGGAAAACACCATTGCCGATTGGGAATGGGTACTGGGCGTCAATCTCTGGGGCGTGATCCACGGCGTGCGGCTGTTCACACCAATGATGCTGGATGCGGCCCGCAAGGACCCGACATGGAAAGGGCACATCGTCAACACGGCCAGCATGGCCGGCCTGCTGACGCCCCCCAATATGGGCATCTACAACGTCAGCAAGCATGCCGTGGTCAGCCTGACCGAAACGCTGTACCAGGACCTGCGCCTGGTAACCGACCAGATCAGTGCCAGCGTGCTGTGCCCCTATTTCGTTCCAACCGGCATCACCCAGAGCGAGCGCAACCGGCCCGGTGGCAGCGCGACCGCGGTCACCCGCAGCCAGATGATCGGTCAGGCGATGAGCCAGAAGGCCGTCAGTTCGGGCAAGGTGACGGCGGCGCAGGTGGCGCAGAAGGTCTTCGATGCGGTCACGGCCGACCAGTTCTACGTCTTCAGCCATCCCAAGGCGCTGGGCAATGTGCAAAGCCGGATGGAAGCAATCGTGGATATCCGCAACCCGCCCGACCCCTTCCTCGAACGGCCCGATATCGGGGCGCAGCTCAAGACGGCGCTGCGAGCCGCTTGAGTGATCCGGCCATGGTCGCCAGCGCACACGGCTTCTGTCTTTTCGACACGGCGCTGGGCGCCTGCGGCATCGTCTGGGGCGCGAAGGGCCTCGCGGGTGTGCAATTGCCCGAGGCCGACGCGCAGGCCACACGCCGACGCGTGGCGCGCAGCTTTCCCCGCGCGTCTGAAGTGCTGGAAACGCAGGCGCCGACGCAGGTCCGGGCAGCAATGCAGCGAATCCGGGCGTTGCTCCAGGGAAGCGCCGATTCGTTGCTCGACATCGAGCTCGACATGAGTAACGTACCGGAGTTCAACCAGCGCGTGTACGCGGTCACGAGGGCGATCGCCCCGGGTCGCACCTTGACCTACGCGGAAGTGGCGCGGCGCATTGGCGAGCCCGGCGCGGCGCGGGCGGTGGGTCAGGCCTTGGGTCACAACCCGTTCGCCCCGGTCGTGCCTTGCCATCGCGTGCTGGCTGCCGGCAGCCAAGCGGGGGGATTCTCGGCGGCGGGCGGTGTCGCGACCAAGCTGCGGATGCTGCAGATCGAAAAGGCCCAGCTCGGGTCGGAGCCCGGCCTGTTCGACTGACCGGGCCCGCCGACCTCAGACGTTCATGCGTCGGCGCTGTGTCTCTTCCGCGGGCACGACCTCGACCGGCGACGCGGCAGTGTCCACCATGGCGTGCTGACGCGGCAGGCGGGCATCGAGGCGGCTTTCGAGCTCGGCTCGTTGCGTGGTCAGGGTCCGGTTCAACTGTTCGAGCTGGTTGCGCAACTCGCGCTGGCCTTGCACCATCGCCTTTTCAAATTCCGTCCCCGCCAGGGCATCCCGTTGGCGGCCCTCGCGCAGGTTGGTGTCGATGTGCTGGCGCAGCTCGGTATAGCGCGAAGCCTCGGCTTTTTCCGCCAGGTCACGCTGGGCCTCGAGGCTGCGGCTGTAGCGGCGGTGTTCCATCAGGTGGCGCGACTCCTGGGCCGCGCTGCTGATGAGGAAGACCAGGAGCGAGACGAGCAGCACGACCAGCAGGATCGTCCCGAGCGGGGCATTGCTGACCACCACACCGAAGTTGAGCGGGGCGGTGCGCTGGAATTCAGGCCAGTTCTGGGCGGCGAAGCCGGCGACCAGGACAATGGCAACAACGATGAAAAGCAACCGGGCGCGCATGGATGTCTCCTTGATGGCTTGTGCGCCATTTTGGGAAAGGGGCGGTGGAAAGTTTGTCAGCAAAGATGCCGTTTTCGTGTCCTCTGCCATGTGGCACACTGCCGGGCCCTGAGCTTGTTCAGTCAGCTTGACACAATGCAAAAAATCATCCGGCAGATCGCTGCCGAACTCCAGGTCCGGGAATCGCAGATCCAGGCGGCGGTGGACCTCTTCGACGGCGGAGCCACGGTGCCGTTCGTGGCGCGCTACCGGAAGGAGGCTACCGGCGGCCTCGACGACATCCAGCTGCGCGAACTCGAACTGAGGCTTGGCTATCTGCGCGAGCTGGAAGACCGGCGCGAAACCGTACTCAAGAGCATAGCCGAGCAAGGCAAGTTGACGCCCGAGCTGCGCGCCGCAATCGAGGCCACGCCCACGAAGCAGGAGCTGGAAGACCTGTACCTGCCGTTCAAGCCGAAACGCCGCACCAAGGGCCAGATCGCCCGCGAAGCCGGCATCGAGCCGCTGGCCGACCGGCTGTTCGACGATCCGACACTCGATCCTGCATCGCAGGCCACCGCATTTGTCAAGGCAGAAAAGGGCGAAGGCGGGGAGGATTTCACTACGGTGGCCGCGGTGCTCGATGGCGTGCGCGACATCCTGTCGGAACGCTGGGCTGAGCAACCGGCACTGGTGGGCCAGTTGCGCGAATGGCTGTGGTCCGATGGCCTCTTCAAGTCCAGGCTGATGGCGGGCAAGGACGAGAACAACGCCGACGTGGCGAAATTCCGCGACTACTTCGAGTACGACGAGCCGATCGGCCGGGTGCCGTCGCACCGAGCGCTGGCCGTCTTGCGCGGCCGGCAATTGCAGATCCTGGATGCGAAGCTGGCCCTGCCGGTCGAGCCCGAGCCGGGCCGGCCGTCGCTGGCCGAGGGCCAGATCGCGCTGCACCTGGGCTGGAGCCACCAGGGCCGGCCCGCCGACGACCTGCTCCGCAAGTGCGTGGCCTGGACCTGGCGCGTCAAGCTCTCGCTGTCCACCGAGCGCGACCTGTTCACCCGCCTGCGCGAGGAAGCGGAAAAGGTTGCCATCAAGGTCTTTGCCGACAACCTGCGCGACTTGCTGCTGGCCGCACCGGCCGGACCGCGCGTCGTGATGGGACTGGACCCCGGCATCCGCACCGGTGTCAAGGTTGCAGTGGTCGACGCCACTGGCAAGCTGGTGGACACCGCGACGGTCTACCCGCATGAACCCCGGCGCGACTGGGACGGCGCGGTGCATGCGCTCCAGGGGCTGTGCCGCCAGCACGGCGTCAACCTGATCGCCATCGGCAACGGCACCGCCAGCCGCGAAACCGACAAACTGGCGGCCGATTTGATGAAACGCCTGGGTGCCGATGCCGGCGGCTTGCAACGGGTGGTGGTGAGCGAAGCCGGGGCCTCGGTCTATTCGGCCAGCGAGTTCGCGTCGCAGGAAATGCCCGATGTCGACGTCAGCCTGCGTGGCGCGGCCAGCATCGCCCGGCGCCTGCAGGATCCGCTGGCCGAACTGGTGAAGATCGATCCCAAGTCCATCGGCGTCGGGCAGTACCAGCACGACGTGAACCAGGGCGAACTGGCGCGCATGCTGGAAGCGGTGGTGGAGGACTGCGTCAACTCGGTCGGCGTCGACCTCAACACCGCCAGCATCCCGCTGTTGGCCCGCGTTTCGGGCCTTTCGGGCACGGTTGCCAAGTCGGTGGTGCGATGGCGAGAAGACAATGGCGCCTTTCGCAGCCGCCAGCAGTTGCTGGAGGTGGGCGGGCTGGGTGCCAGGACCTTCGAGCTCTGCGCCGGTTTCCTGCGCATCCGCGGTGGCGACAACCCGCTCGACATGACCGGGGTGCACCCCGAGACCTATCCCGTGGTGGAGCGGATGATCGCCGCCACCGGCAAGCCGGTCGCCGAGCTCATGGGCCGGGCCCAAATGCTCAAGACGCTCAAGCCGGAGCTGTTCGCCAGCGAGCGATTCGGCGTAATTACCGTCAAGGACATCCTGGGCGAGCTGGAAAAGCCGGGCCGCGATCCGCGCCCGGACTTCAAGGTGGCGCGTTTCAACGACGGGGTGGAAGACATCGCCGACCTTCGCGAAGGCATGGAGCTGGAGGGCACGGTGAGCAATGTGGCGGCCTTCGGCGCCTTCGTCGACCTGGGCGTGCACCAGGACGGGTTGGTCCACGTCAGCCAGCTCGCGCACAAGTTCGTCAAGGACGCGCGCGAAATCGTCAAGACCGGCGACATCGTCAAGGTGAAGGTGATGGAAGTGGACGTGGCCCGCAAGCGCATTGCCCTGTCGATGAAGCTGGGCGACGCCCCTGCGCGCCCGGGCGGCCCGCGCGACAACCGTTTCGAAGGGGCGGGCCGCAGCGAGCGCAGCACGCGCAGCCAGCCTGCGCAGACCGCGTTGGCCGGCGCCTTCGCCAAGCTGCAGCGCCTGCGCAAATAACGCTCACATCGACGCGGCGAGGATCTCCTGGTAGTCCTGCACCGAGGCGATCCGCGGGTTGGTCTTGTGGCAGTGATCGGCCAGCGCGCCCTTGATGATGGCGTCGAACTGGTCGGGCCTCACGCCCATGGCGGCGAGGCCCGTGGGCAGGTCCAGCCGCGCGTTCATGTCCTTGATCGCTTCGGCCACGTCGCCGCCGGAACCCAGTCCCATCGCGTGCGCCATGCGGTCCAGTCGCCTGTCCTTTTGCACCGACTCGGCCTGCGCATTGAAACGCACCACTGCGGGCAGGAACATGGCGTTGAGCGTGCCGTGATGCAGGCGCGGATCGACACCGCCCAGGCTGTGGCTGAGCGAGTGGACGCAGCCCAGGCCCTTCTGGAAGGCCATCGCACCTTCCATGGATGCGCTCATCAGGTTGAAGCGCGCTTCGCGGTCGCTGCCGTTACGCGTGGCGCGCTCGATGTTGGCCCAACCGCGCTCCAGCCCGTCCAGGGCGATGCCGTCGGCCGGCGGATTGATCGCGGCCGACATGAAGGTTTCCATGCAATGGGCGATCGCGTCCATGCCGGTGGCGGCCGTGAGCTTGGGCGGCAAGCCCAGCGTGAGGTCCGGGTCGCAGATCGCGGTCTTGGGCACCAGATGCCAGGAGTGAAAGCCCAGTTTGCGGTGATCGTCCACGATGATGATGGCGCCGCGCGCCACTTCGCTGCCGGTGCCGCTGGTGGTGGGCACCGCAATCAGCGGCGCCACCCGGTCGGTGATGCGCGGCGAGCCACCCTCGATGGTGGCGTAGTGGGTGAGGGGGCCCTCGTGGGTGGCCGCAATTGCAACGCCCTTGGCACAGTCGATGGCCGAGCCGCCGCCCACCGCGATCAAGCCGTCGCAGCGGTTGGCCTCATACACTGCCACGGCCGCGCGCACCGCCGCTTCGGTCGGATTCGACGGTGTCTGGTCGAACACTGCGACCGGCAGGCCGGGCAGGGCGTCCAGTGCCTTTTGCAACACGCCGGCCGCCTTGACGCCGGCATCGGTCACGACCAGCGGCCGGGTGATGCCCACCCGCTCGCACTCCTGCCGCAGCAGCTTCACGGCGCCGAAGTCGAACTGGATCTGGGTGACGTAATAGATGAAGGCCATGGTGAGGTCCCGCGGTACGATCGGAGCCTCACTGTAACGGGCCCGACCGGCCATGAAAACACCCCGGCTTGCGCCAGCCGTCGCTTCTGCGATAGCCGCGGCGCCGGCCCTGCCAAGCCGCATCTCATGAAACGACAAGACTTCCGGTTCTTCCACCGCCTGCGCGTCCGCTGGGCCGAAGTGGACATGCAGAAGATCGTTTTCAACGCCCACTACCTGATGTATTTCGACACCGCCGTGGCGGACTACTGGAGAGTGCTCGCAATGCCTTACGACGAGGCCATGGCGCTGCTCGGCGGTGACCTCTACGTGAAGAAGGCAACCGTGGAATTTCACGCCTCGGCGCGGATGGACGACCGGCTGGACGTGTGCCTGCGATGCAGCCGCATCGGAACCTCGTCGATGAACTTCAGCGGGGCCATCTACCGCGGCGACGAATTGCTGATCACCTGCGAGCTGATCTACGTCTTCGCCGATCCGGCCACCCAGACATCGCGCCCGGTTCCCGCAGACTTGCGGGCCATCATCGAGGGTTACGAGGCCGGCGAGCCGGTGGTCGAAATGCGCACCGGCGGCTGGGCCGAGCTGGGCACCGCGGCCCACCGCATCCGTGAGGATGTGTTCGTGCGCGAGCAACGGATCCCGGTCGAGATGGAATGGGACGAGGCCGACGCCACCGCCATTCATGCGGTGGCGTTCAATCGGCTGGGCCAGGCCGTGGCAACCGGGCGCCTGCTGCAGGAGGGACCGGGCGTGGCACGGATCGGCCGCATGGCGGTGCATCGGATGTTGCGGGGTTCCGGGGTGGGCCGCCAGGTGTTGCAGACCCTGATGGCGGCGGCGGCCGGACGCGGCGACCGCGAGGCCGTGCTGCATGCGCAGCGCAGCGCCGAGGATTTCTACAGCGGCTTGGGCTTTGCGCCGCGCGGCGAACCGTTCGACGAAGCGGGCATCGCCCACATCGAAATGGCGCGGGCCTTGGCGGTCGACTGACGATGGCCCGAAAAAAACGAAACCGCCAGGACAAGGCCACCGGCAGCATGGCCGAAGTGAGCGGTGCGGCGGCCCCCGACCGCGCGTTTGTCCCACCGGATTTAGACCCGCAACGGCCGCCGACCGGCCAGCCCTTGCCGGCCGAGGTCCACGGCACCGGCACCGTGGCGATCCTGGCGCTGATGATGTTCCTGGCCCCGGCCTTGGGCGTGCCGCACGAAGAGATGCTGCAGGACACCCTCAAATCCATCGTCGTCTCTTTCGGCGCCCTGGGCGCCGGCTTCCTGTTCTTCTGGCGCGCGCAGCAGCGCGACGCCTTGCGCTGGCATGCGGTGATCGTGCTGCCTTTGCTGCTGATGACTTTTGCATTGGGCAGCATGGCCTGGTCGCACACCTTCCTGGCTGGCGTCGAGGCGATCCGCTGGTTTCTGTTCGCGCTGCTGCTGTGGCTGGGCCTGAACACCCTGTCGCGCGAGCGCCTGCCGCTGCTGGCCTGGGGGATCCACGGCGGCGCCGTGGTGGCGTCGCTGTGGGCAGTGCTGCAGTTCTTGGTTGACTTCGGCCTGTTCCCTCAAGGTCCCAATCCCGCTTCGACTTTCGTCAACCGCAACTTCTTCGCCGAGTTCGCGGTCTGCACGCTGCCGTTCGCCGCCTTGCTGATCGCCCGGGCCCGGCAAAGTGCCCAGGCGGTGCTGCTGACTGCGAGCGCCGGCCTGGTCATCGTCGCGATCCTGATGACTGGCACGCGCGGCGCGCTGATCGCGCTGTGGCTGCAGCTCGCCGTGCTGCTGCCCTGCATGGCCTGGTTGTACCGGCGGCAACTGGCTTTTCCGGGATGGGCCCGCAGCACCCAGGCCCTGGTGGCGGGCGTGCTGGTCGCGGTGGTGGTCGGCCTCGGGCTGATCCCCACCGGCAACGCCAGGATCGCCGACGAAGGCCGGGGTTTGACAGGCCTGGAACGGGCGTTCAAGCGCACCGAATCGATTTCCATCACGGACTCTTCCCTGGGCATTCGCATGATCATGTGGCGAGTCACTGGCCGAATGATCGAGCGCCATCCGCTCGCTGGGGTGGGCGCCGGCGCGTGGGAAAACGAAGAGCCGCTCTACCAGGACGTCGGCTCCCAGCTGGAAACCGACTATTACGTCCACAACGAGATCCTGCAACTGCTGGCGGAATACGGCTTGGCCGGCTGGCTGTTCCTGCTGGGGCTGGTGGCCTACCTGATCGCAGCGGCCTGGGGCACCTTGTCGAACCGAACGGCCCAGGGCCAAGCCGAGGCGCCGTGGCGCGCGGTCTTTCTGTGCAGCCTGCTGTCGCTCCTGATCGTGAGCAACATCGGCTTCCCGTGGCGCATGGCATCCACCGGCGCGCTGTTCGCCTTGTGCCTGGCCGGACTGGCGGCCTCGGATGCGCGCCTGGGCACCTCCGCCGCCTGGTCCGCAATGCGCCTCGCATGGACTCGCCGCCGCGCACAGGTGGCGACCGTGCTGACGCTTGCGGCCATCATGCTGGCGACCTTCATCACGCGGCAGGCAGCGGACGCCGAGTACAAGATCGTTCACGCCACCCGGATCGCCCTTTCCATTTCCGCTTCCGGCGAGCCCAACGCCCCGCGCTGGAATCAGAGCAAGGCCGAAATGCTCAAGTTGGTAAGGGAAGGCATCGCCATCAATCCGCACTACCGCAAGATCACGCCCATGGTCGCCGACGAACTCGCCCGGTGGGGAGACTGGAAAAACGCCACCTGGATCTGGGAGAGCGTGCTGTCTTCGCGGCCGTATGTGGTGGCGATCCTGGCCAATGTCGCGCGCGGCTACACCATCATGGGCCAGCCCGCCCAGGCAATGGCCTACCTGGAGCGCGCCAAGATCATTCAGCCACAAGCGCCCGCAGTCCGGTCACTGGAAGTTATCCTGCTGGCCCGCACCGGCCAGGATGGAAAGGCGCTGGCCCTGGCCCGCCAAGCCATCGCCGACAACATTTACGACTACGATCTGGCGAACGCCGCCTTTTCCCTGGCCTGGAAGGCCGCTGATTACGATCTGGCACTGCGGGCCATGCGGCTGCGCATGACTGGCTGGCCCGACAGCCGAGCCGAGGGCTATCTCCAGCTCGGCATCATGTACGACACAGGGCTGCACGATCCGGACCAGGCACTGGCCGCCTTCCAGCAGTTGCTGGGCCTGGCGCGGGGCGAGGAGCGGCAGGCGCTGCTACCGCGCATTCCGCCGGCCTACGCGGCCAAGCTGGGACTGAACGGGGCCGCACCGGTCGCGCCGGCAGCACCTCAGACGTCGGCCAACAAGGGATAAGGCGGCGGTTGCACCGTGAGGGCAGGGCCTTCGGCCCCCCCACCCGTGAGGCGTCCACCCTCGGACGCCGTGATCTGGATCGACACGATGGCTTCGTAGCCGCCACCCGGCGCGATCGCGGCCTGGGCGACCAGGCCGCAAGGCTGGGTCGCGTCGGACTCGTGGAAGATTTCCTGGCCGGATTGCAGCGGTTCCTGGGAGCGCGCGAGGTAGGCGCGGCGCTTGAGCGTGCCGCGAAACTGACTGCGCGCGACCACTTCCTGGCCGGGATAGCAGCCCTTCTTGAAGTTGACGCCACCCACCGATTCGTAGTTGAGCATCTGCGGCACAAAGGCGTCGACGATCGGCCCCGTGATTGTCGCAATGCCGCTGCGGACCTCGCCCCAGAGCCAGAGTTCGCGAGCCAGCGCGGGACCGGCCGGCGCGGGATGCCCGGGAGGGGCCACCCACAGGGAGCGCGGCTGGCCGTCGGCTGGGTAGAGCCGGATCACGTCGGCGTCTGACACTTTCTCATGCACCCAGGGCTCGCCCAGGCCCGGTGACGGCTCGCTCGCGGGCCGTCCCGCCACGCCGTACAAGTCGAAAGCCGCGGTCGCATCGCTCAGCTTGACCTTCGCGCGCAGCACGAACATCGAGAGCCGCTTGAGCGTGGCCGGCAGGATGTCCCGGCTCATCACCAGCAGAATTTCCGCGGGGCCGCGCTTGAAACCGATGAAGCTGGCTTGCATCCGGCCCTTGGCCGTGCAAAACGCCGCGAGCCGGGCCTGCGCCGGACCCAGCAGGGCGAAGTCCTGCGTCAACTGGCCATGCAGGAAGCGGGCGGCGTCCTCGCCTTCCGCACGCAGGACGCCCAGATGGGGCAGGGGACACACACCGTTCAGGACTTGGCTCATGGATGGTTCGCATTGGACACCAAAGCGGGTCGCACCGGCCCTGGCAGGGACATAGGTCCGAGGCGCGGGACTGCGCCGTCATGGCCTGAATTATCATCGTCGCTCAATTCACTCCGACGGTCGAGGGCAGCGGTGCGGCGCTTCGTGTTGACGGTTTTCCTGCTGGCTGCCCTGGTTCTGCTCGGTGCCGGCGGCTGCGGCTGGTGGTGGGTCCATCATCCGCTGGCCACGGCCGCGCCGAGCGTCGACCTGTCGATCGAGGCCGGCACGCTGCCGCGCGCAGTGGCCCAGGGCGTGGCCGATGCCGGCGTCGACGTCCAGCCTGAATTGCTGTATGCGTGGTTCCGGTTGTCGGGCCAGGATCGGCTCATCAAGGCGGGCAGTTACGAACTGGAGGCCGGCATCACGCCACAGCGGCTGCTGGCCAAGCTGGCGCGTGGCGAGGAATCCCTGCGCGGCGTCACCCTGGTGGAAGGCTGGACCTTCCGGCAGTTCCGGGCCGCGTTGCAGAAAGAAGACGTGCTTAAGCCCGACACACGTGGCCTTACCGACGAGGCGGTGATGGCCCTGCTGGGCCGCCCGGGACTGCATCCGGAAGGCCGGTTCTTTCCCGACACCTACATGTATGCCAAGGGCTCCAGCGACGTCGCGGTGCTGAGGCGTGCGATGCGCGCGATGGACAAGCGGCTGGCGGCGGCCTGGGCGCAGCATTCGCCCACCGCCGCGGTGAAGACCGCTGACGAGGCGTTGATCCTGGCCAGCATCGTTGAAAAGGAGACCGGCAAGGCCGCGGACCGGCCGCTGGTCGCCGCCGTGTTCAACAATCGCCTGCGGGTTGGGATGCCGCTGCAGACCGACCCGACCGTGATCTACGGGATGGGAGCTGCCTTCGACGGCAACCTGAGAAAGAAGGACCTGCAGGCCGATACCCCATGGAATACCTACCTGCACCCGGGACTGCCGCCCACTCCCATCGCCATGCCGGGCAAGGCCTCGCTGCTGGCGGCGGTCCAGCCGGCGGCCAGCCAGGCCTTGTACTTCGTGGCACGCGGTGACGGCAGCAGCCATTTCAGCAGCAACCTCGACGAGCACAATCGGGCGGTCAACAAATACCAGCGCGGCCAATGACTCCAGCCCTGCCATGCATGCGCCCGGCGATACTGCGTCCATGACCCCTGGCCTCTTCATCAGCTTCGAAGGCATCGACGGCGCGGGCAAGTCCAGCCATGTCGAAACCCTCGCCGCGCTATTCCGTCGCCAGGGCAGGGCGGTGACCGTGACCCGCGAGCCTGGTGGCACGCCGCTGGCGGAACAGCTGCGCACCCTGGCGCTGAACGAGCTCATGGACGCGCTGACCGAGGCGCTGCTCATGTTCGCGGCCCGGCGCGACCACCTGCTGCAGGTGATCGAGCCGGCGCTGGCGCGCGGTGACGTCGTTCTGTGCGACCGCTTCACCGATGCCACGTTTGCGTATCAGGGCTGGGGCCGCGGTTTTGATCTCGAGGTACTGGCGGCGCTGGAACGCTGGGTCCAGTCAGTGGCTGCACTGCCCCCCCGCACGCTGCGCCAGCCGCAGCTCACCCTGTGGTTCGACCTCGCGCCCGAGATCGCCGCCGAGCGGCTGGCCGGGGCCCGCCTGCCGGACAAGTTCGAGTCGCAGCCGCTGCAATTCTTTCGCAAGGTTGCGGCAGGCTATGCGGCCCGCCAGTCGGCCGATCCGTCCCGCTTTGCCCGGATCGTGGCCGATCAGCCGCGCGAAGAGGTATGGGAGGCGGTGTGCGCGGCGGTGCGCGCAGGAGGATGGCTGAGTTGACCGCGGCGCCGACATGGATCGCAATGCAAACCCGGCAACTGCTGGCGCAGCAAGGCCACGCTTGGCTGTTGCACGGGCCGTCGGGGCTGGGCCAGTACCGGCTGGCGCTGGAACTAGCCCGGGCATGGCTGTGCGACCGGCCGAGCGGGGCGGGAGCCTGCGGCGAGTGCCCGAGCTGCCACGCAGTCGACGTGCGCGGGCACACCGATTTGTGCGTGCTGATGCCCGAAACCATCATGCTGGAATTGGGCTGGCCGCTGGGTGAAAAAGCCCAGGCCGAGATCGACGAAAAGAAACGCAAACCGAGCAGGGAAATTCGGGTCGAGGCACTGCGCGATGCGATCGAGTTTGCCCAGCGCACCAGCGGTCGCGGCCAGGGCAAGGTGGTGCTGGTGTATCCGGCCGAACGGATGAACGCCGTCGCTGCCAATGCCCTGCTCAAGACGCTGGAGGAGCCGGCCGGGGAACTGCGTTTTGTCCTGGCCAGCGAGGCCGCCCATCAACTGCTGCCGACCATCCGCAGCCGGTGCCTGGGGCACACCATGATCTGGCCCGAAGCGGCCGAGGCGACGTCCTGGCTGCAGCAGCACGGCGTAAAGCCGACCGAAGTCGCGGCGCTGCTGCGCGCCGCCGGCGGCCGGCCCGACGACGCCCTGGGCTACGCGCAGGCGGGACTGGACACCCGGACCTGGTCGCAACTGCCCAAGTCGCTGGCTCGAGGCGACGCCGGTCCGCTGGCGAATTGGCCACCAGCCCAGGCCGTGGACGCACTGTCCAAGCTGTGCCACGACCTGCTGGCGGTGAAGAGCGGTGCGGCGCCGCGTTTCTTCGCTTCGGGCGACCTCCCACCGGCCGCTTCCTTCGCTGCGCTGTCCGAGTGGTCGCGCGAGCTGGTTCGCACCGCCCGCACGGTGGAGCACCCTTTCAATGCCGGTCTGATGCTTGAAAACCTTGTGAGCAGGGCCCGCCTGGCCCTAAACTCAAGGCCTTGAGCTCGAACCATGAGTAGCCCTGCGCCCGCCACCCCCCGACCCAGCGTCATCCAGCTTGCGATCAAGGAAAAGGCTGCCTTGTACACGGCCTATATCCCGCTGTTCGCGGACGGTGGCGTGTTCATTCCGACCACCCGGGACTACCAACTCGGTGACGACGTCTACGTGCTGTTGTCGCTGCCAGACGACCCCCAACGTTACCCGATCGCGGGCAAGGTGGCCTGGGTCACGCCGGCGCGCGCAGCCGCCAACCGGACCCAGGGCGTGGGCGTGAGGTTCCCGGCCGACGAAAAGTCCCGGGTGCTGAAGATCAAGATCGAACAGATCCTGGGCGCGCACCTGGCGTCGGACCGGCCGACGCAAACCATCTGAACGTTCAGTAGCCGCATGCCCGCAGTCGCTGCGGGGTGCGCTTGACTCATGTTCGTCGATTCCCATTGCCATCTCAGCTTTCCGGAGCTCGCCAGCCGGCTTTCCGAAATCCGCCAGGCGATGGCGCAGGCCACTGTGGACCGCGCCCTGTGCATCTGCACCACACTGGAGGAATTCGAGGCGGTGCACGCGCTGGCGATGGGTTACGACAATTTCTGGGCGACCGTGGGCGTGCACCCCGACAATGAAGGCGTCACCGAACCCGTTGTCCAGGACCTTGTCGCGCGGTCGGGCCGTCCCCGCGTGGTGGCGATCGGTGAAACCGGATTGGACTATTACCAGATGGACGAACGCAAGGGCGGCCAGACCGTGGCCGACCTGGACTGGCAAAGGGAGCGCTTTCGCGTCCACATCCGCGCCGCACGGCAAGTGGGAAAGCCGCTGGTGATCCACACCCGCGCCGCATCGGCGGACACGGTGCGCATCCTGAAGGAAGAGGGGGAAGACGGCTCCCCGGGTTGCGCAGGCGGTGTCTTCCACTGCTTCACTGAAACGGCCGAGGTGGCCCGCGCCGCGCTGGACCTGGGCTTCCACATTTCGTTCTCCGGCATCCTGACCTTCAAGAGCGCACAGGACCTGCGCGATGTCGCCGCCTTTGTACCGCTGGACCGGCTGCTGATCGAAACCGACAGCCCCTACTTGGCCCCGGTGCCTTATCGCGGCAAGACCAACAACCCCTCGTACGTTCCGTTCGTGGCGCGGCAACTGGCCGAGGTCCGGCAACTCGCCATCGAAGACGTCGCCCGGCACACCAGCACCAATTTCGAGCGCCTGTTCGGCATCGCTCCATTATGAGAATTTACATTAAGTTATTTGTTTATCTATTTGTTTTGTATTGCTATTCTGTGGCTAATGCGGGCTCGTATGACGATTTTTTTGTGGCCATCCAGCGCGATGATGCACAGACGATCAACGTGCTGCTCCGACGCGGATTCGACCCCAACACGCTCGACTCGAAGGGGCTGAGCGGCCTGTTCCTGGCGGTGCGCGACCAGTCGCTCAAGGCGGCCAGCGCACTGATCGACTGGCCCAAGACCAACGTCGAACTCCGGACCGCGCAGGACGAAAGTCCGCTCATGATGGCATCGCTCAAAGGGCAACTCGATCTGGTGAGAAAGCTCATCGACAGGGGCGCTGACGTCAACAAACCGGGCTGGGCGCCGCTGCATTACGCCGCCACCAACGGCCACATCAAGATCATGGAGATGTTGCTGGACGAAAACGCCTATATCGACGCAGCATCGCCCAATGGCAGCACGCCGCTGATGATGGCCGCGCAGTACGGAACCCCGGCCGCGGTGAAACTGCTGCTGGAGGCCGGAGCCGACGCGACGATCCGCAATCAGCTGGGTCTGACAGCCATCGATTTTGCGTACCGTGCGAGTCGCGCCGATTCGGCTGAACTCATTGCCGGGGCGATTCGCCGATCCAAGCCAAAAGGCAAATGGTGACAGCGCCTTGCGACTGTTTCTTAAAGCCATTTGAGCGACTAAGCCGCGACTTGGCGAAGCGGGGCTCCAGACCGGGCTTTCGCGCCTCCAGCCACCTAACACTTCATACGATGTATATGTTTGCAAGTCGTTGATTTCATGGGAAATTCTTTCACTCTGAGGCTTTAGAAGACCGCTTTTCAGGGCACGAACGAGAGCCGGGCAGGGCGCCGGATGGGCCGTGGACCAGGTCTGTGTAACTGGACACCTTGTCGCCATGGGGGGCACACCCCCCATCCCCCCGCAGGAGCGTTTCCAGGGCCTC
>JAAOZX010000397.1 GCA_012274225.1 Comamonadaceae bacterium
CCCTGGTGATCGCGAATCGTGCGCCATGCATTGTGCGCGGCTTGGAGCTGGCGGAGAAGGTCACGGGCGGAAGCCGCGCATGGCCTCGAGAAACTGCGTGTAGGCGGCCGGATCGATAGCCGCGCCGGCCGGGGGCGCAGGCGCGAAATCGAAAGCCTCGAACGTGCGCTCGATTTCTTCACGCTCCAGGTCGCGGGCGATGAAAACCAGCCGCGAGCGGCGATCGGCGCTGGGCCAGCGCTCCAGGACCACGGGCTCGTGTATCACGGTCTGCACGGCCTGGATGACGACCGCCTCGCCATAGCCCGCGCTCAGGCCGGCTACGCGCAGCAATTCAGCCATGGGCGCGCTCCACCTGGCCGAGATAGACCTCCTTGACCCGCACGTCGCTGGAGATCTCCTGCGGCGTTCCTTCGGTCAGCACCGCGCCGTTGACCAGCACCGTCATGCGCGTCGCAAAGCTGAACACCAGGTCCATGTCGTGCTCGATCAGCAGCACCGACACGTCTGCCGGCAGCGCCGCCACCGTGCGCAGCAGTTCCTCGCGCTCGCCCGCCGGCACGCCGGCGACCGGCTCGTCGAGCAGCAGCACGCGCGGCTCGCAGGCCAGTGCGATGGCGATCTCCAGCAGCCGGCGCTTGCCGTAGGCGAGCACCCGGGTCGGCTGGTCCTTCACGCTGGTCAGGTGGAACTGCTCGAGCAACCGGTCGCAGCGCTCGGCCACGGCAGTGTTACGCCCCAGCGGCTGCCACCAGCGCGCGCCCAGCCCCTGGTGCTGGGACACTGTCAGCGCCAGGGTTTCCAGCGGCGTGAGCCCGTCGAACAACTGGTTGATCTGGAAGGTGCGGACCATGCCGCGGCGCGCGCGCAGGTGCGGCGCCAGGTGGGTGATGTCGCTGCCCTCCAGCAGGATCTGGCCCTCGGTGGGCTCGAGCACGCCGGTCAGCAGGTTGACCAGCGTGGTCTTGCCGGCACCGTTGGGGCCGATCAGCGCATGGCGCGCTCCCTTGCGCAGGTCCAGCGTGACGTTGCCGGTGGCGGTGATCCCGCCGAAGCGCTTGACCAGTCCGCGCGCGCTGAGCACCACATCAGCGGCTTCCTGCGGGGTGTTCGTCATGATCGACCGCCGCTGCGCCACCAGGTCCAGGGCCGGATCAGGCGATCGCGCCCGACCCGCACCAGCACCACCAGGAACAGTCCGAGCCAGAAAGTCCAGTACTGCGGCGTGATGGAAGACAGTGCGTCCTGCAGCAGCGTGAACACGATGGCGCCGGCCACGCCGCCATACAGCCAGCCGGTGCCGCCCACCACCAGCATCAGCAGCACGTCGGCCGAGCGGTGGAACTCGAAGACGTCCAGCGATGCGAAGCCGCTGGTCTGCGCCATCAGCGCGCCGGCGGCGCCGGCGATCGCCGCGGCCACCGTGTAGGCGATCGCGAGCCGCGAGCCCACCGGGATGCCGATGGCCATGGCCCGCAGGCGGTTGTCGCGGATGGCTTTCAATGTCGCGCCCAGCGGCGAGTTCACGAACCGGCGCGCCAGGAAGAAGAGGATCAGCAGCACCGTCAGCGAATACCACGCGGCCGTGCGGCCCGACAGATCGAACTCGAAACGGCCCAGCACCGGGCCCATGATCACACCTTGCAGGCCGTCCGAGCCGCCGGTCAGCCAGTCCAGCTTGTTGGCCAGTTCCAGCAGGATCAAGGCGAAGCCCAGCGTCACCATCAGTCGCGTCAGGTCGGTGCCGCGCTGGATCGTCACGGACGCGATGGCGCCGAGCACCGTGGCCGCGGCGATGCCGACGACCAGGCCGACCAGTGGGTCCGGCATCACGTACTTGGCGAACAGGGCCGCGGCATAGGCGCCCATGCCCAGAAAGGCCGCGTGTCCCAGCGACACAATGCCGGTATAGCCCAGCACCAGATCGAGCGAAACGGCAAACAGCGCCACGATCGCGATTTCGTTGACGATGAAGGCGTGGCTGGGCACCAGCACCGGCGCGGCGAAGGCGGCCAGCCAGAGCAGCGGCTCCCAGGCGCGCCAGCGCCGGCCCGCTAGCAGGGATCGCTGCGCGGAGTTCGGGTCGCTCATGACTTGCCCCGGGTGCGGACGAACAGGCCCTGCGGTCGCCAGATCAGGATCACGATCATCAGGCTGTAGACGATGAATGCGCCGAGCTTGGGGATGTAGTACTTGCCGGCCACGTCGGCGATCCCCAGCAGCAGCGCCGCCAGCAGCGGCCCGGTGATCGAGGACGTGCCGCCGACCGCAACCACGATCAGGAAATAGATCATGAACTTGAGCGGGAAGGTCGGATCGAGCCCCAGCACTTCCGCACCCAACGCGCCGCCCAGGCCGGCCAGGCCCGAGCCGAAAGCGAAGGTGGCCAGGAACACCACGTTGACGTTGATGCCCAGCCCCGCGGCCACCCGCTGGTCGTCCACCGAGGCGCGCAGCCGGCTGCCGAAGCGGGTGCGCCCCAGCACGAACTGCAGCGCCACCGCGAGCGCGGCGCACACGGCGATGATGAAGAGCCGGTAATGGCCCATGCCCAGCGTCCAGGCGCCACTGCCGAACTCGCTGCGACCGCGCAGGAACTCGGGCAGCTGCATGATCTGCTGGGTCGAGCCCACGAAGTAATCGGTGGCCGCCACCGCCATGAAAGTGAGCCCGATGGAAAACAGCACCTGGTCCAGGTGCGGTTTCAGGTACATCGGCCGGTACAGCGTGCGCTCCAGCACCGCCCCAAGCAGCGCGGCGCCGGCGAAGGCAATCGGCAGGCACGCGAGGAAGGGCACATCGAGGCGCTGCATCAGCAGCACCGTGATGTAGCCGCCGGCCATGGCGAAGGCCCCGTGCGCCAGGTTGATGAAGTTCATCAGCCCCATGGTCACCGCCAGCCCGACGGCCAGGATGAAGAGCAGCATGCCGTAGGCGACGCCGTCAAAGAGAATGGTGAGCATCAGTCGAACGCTGGAGCTTTACCGCATCGAAGGTGGCCGGGCACTCGTCGCAATTCTTGAACGCAGAGGGCGCAGAGGATTCGCAAAGAACGCAGAGAACAGCCTTCAGGTTTTCCGCTCTGCGTCTTCTGCGTGATCTTTGCGTCCTCTGCGTTCAAAAATCAGCAGCGCACCCAAGATCTCACTTGGCCTTGCCGGGATCCTTCACATCCTTGATCACGTCGAACTCGACGTTGTAGAGCTGGCCGTTCTTCTTCTCGACCTTGCGCAGGTAGACGTTCTGCACGATGTCGCGGGTTTGCGCGTCGATGTAGACCGGGCCGCGCGGGCTCTCGAAGATCTGGCCCTTCATGGCGGCCAGCAAGGCGTCGCCGCCGCCCTTGCCCTGCGTCTTCCTCAGCGCTTCGTAGATCACCCGCATGCCGTCATAGCCGCCCACGGCCATGAAGTTGGGCCGCAGGCCCTTGTTGGCCTTCTCGAAGGCCTCGACGAACTTCTTGTTGGCGGCCGACGGGTGCGCCGCCGAGTAGTGGTGCGAGGTGACGACGCCGAGAGCGCCGTCGCCCATTTCGTTGAGCTGGTCGTCATCGGTCACGTCGCCGGTGGCGATCAGCCGGATGCCGGCCTTGTCCATGCCGCGCTCGACAAACTGCTTCATCACGGCGGCGCCCGCGCCGGACGGCACGAACACGAAGAGGGCGTCGGGCTTGGCGTCGCGGACCTTCTGCAGGAACGGCGCGAAGTCGGGGCTGCGCAGCGGCACGCGCAGGGCTTCGGTCACCTGGCCGCCACTCAACTGGAACCGCTCCTTGAAGTATTTCTCGGCATCGATGCCGGGGCCGTAGTCGCTGACCAGCGTCACGACCTTCTTGATGCCGTTCTTGGCCGCCCAGTCGCCCAGGACGACCGAGACCTGCGGCAGCGTGAAGCTGGTACGGACGATGTAGGGCGAAGCTTCCGTGATGCTCGACGTCGCGGCGGCCATCACCACTTCAGGTGTCTTCGACTGCGTGGCGATCGGCGCGGTGGCGGTTGCCGACGGCGTGATGCCGAAGCCGGCCAGCACGTTCACCTTCTCGTTCACCACCAGTTCCTGCGCCAGTCGGCGGGTGACGTCCGGCACGCTGGTGTCGTCCTTGACGATCAGTTCGATCTTCTTGCCGGCCACGGTGTCGCCGTTCTGCGCCATCCAGAGGCGCGCCGCCGCTTCGATCTGGCGGCCCGTCGTCGCCTGCTGCCCCGTCATCGGCAGGATCAGGCCGATCCGGAACTTGTTGTCCTGGGCCAGGCCCAGGCTGCTGGCCGCCAGCAGGGTGGCGGCCAACGCGGCCCGGATCATCGTTTTCTTGTGCATGGAGTCTCCTTGGGAAGGTTGTGGCGGTCGCAGGAAGCCGCGCCCCCGGCAACACGCGATTCTGACCCCGGAATGCCGGCGGGCAAAGCCCGGCGCGGGTCTAGCAGTTATGCAATGCCGGTATAACGCGGCTGCGGTTATTGCAAACCCGACGAGCCCAGCCGGCGCGGCGCCCCGTCAGCGACCCAGGTCGAAGTGGCGGATTTCCCTGACTTCCCGGGACAGTTCCGCGCGAAAGTCGGGGTGTGCAATCGAAATCAACGCCTGCGCCCGCTGCATCAGGTTCAGGCCGTGCAGGTTGACGACGCCGTACTCGGTGGCAACGTATTGCACATGGCCACGGGTAGTGACCACGCCCGCCCCCGGCTTGAGCGTGGACACGATGCGCGAGATCTGGCCATTGCCGGCCGTCGACGGCAACGCGATGATGGCCATGCCGCCCTCGGACAGCGCGGCGCCCCGGATGAAGTCCATCTGGCCGCCGATGCCGGAATAGATGCGATGGCCGATCGAGTCGGCGCACACCTGGCCGGTCAGGTCGATCTCGATCGCCGCGTTCACGGCCACCACGCGCGGGTTCTGGCGGATCAGCGCAGTGTCGTTGGTGCGGTCGCAGGGATGGAACTCGACCAGCTGGTTGTCATGGACGAAGTCGAACAGCGCGCTCGAACCGTTGACGAAGCTGGTGACGGTGCGGCCGCGGTGCACGTTCTTGTAGCGGTTGGTCACCACCCCGCGCTCGATCAGCGGCACCAGCAGGTCCGAGAACATCTCGGTGTGCACACCCAGATCGTTCTTGTTGCCCAGCCGGTTCAGCACCGCGTTGGGGATGGCGCCGATGCCCATCTGCAGCGTCGAGCCGTCCTTGACCAGCCCGGCAATGTGCTCGCCGATCTGGTCTTCCACGGCGCCGATGGTGACGGGGTGGGCCTCGTGCAGCGGCCGGTCGGTGTGGACGAAGGCCGTCACGCGCTCGAACGGCACCACGGTGGCGCCATAGGTTCGCGGCAACTGCTCGTTGATCTCGGCCAGAATGATGGTCGCGTGCTCGGTCGCGGCCTTGGCCGCATCGATCGAGGTCCCCAGCGTGCACAGGCCGTGCCGGTCGGGCGGCGAGAGCGAAACCAGGGCCACGTCGAGCGGGATGCGGCGCGAGGCGAACAGGTTGGGCACGTCGGACAGGAACACCGGCATGAAGAAGGCGCGGCCCTCCTCGACCGGCTCGCGCATGCCCGCGTCGGTGAACAGCGGGTTGGCAATGAAGGCGTCGCGGTACTTCGCTTCGCTGAAGCGGCAGCGGCCGCTCAGGTGCAGGTGGTAGAGCTCGACACCTTCCAGGTCCGCGCGCTCCACCATGGCGTCCAGCAGGGTTGTGGGGGTGGCGGCGGCGCCGTGGACAAAGACCTTGTCGTGGCTCTTGAGATGGCTAACGACGTCGCGCGCGCTCGCGGCACGCCGTTCCCAGCCGGGATAACGGTTCATGGATTCTCACTGGTTGGTGACGGGGGCATCACGGTTCTTCTGACTTCGCCGCGGCAGCCTGCAGCACGCAGCGCGCCCGGCCCGGAAGGGCCTGCTGCTGGAACAACCCATTATCGCAAACGCGCCGTTGCCGATCAGCCGGGCTGCCGGATCAACCGCACTGCCGGCATGCGATCCAGGTCGTGACTTTGCATGGCCTCGCGCAGGTTGCGCTGGGCGATGCGCGAGTGCTCGCGCATGATGGCCTCGGCACGCGACCCCTCGCGCCGCTCGATGGCGTCGAGCACCTGCCGGTGCTGGTCCTGGGCCACGATCAGCATGTCGCGGGCCTGCGGCGAATTGGACTGGAGCACGACGAAGCCGGACGGCGAGGCAAACGGCAGGCGCATCACCCGCTCGAGTTCACGGACGATCACGCCGCTGCCGGCCATTTCGCTCAGCAAGTCATGGAATGTCCGGTTGAGGGTGACATAGCCCAGGAAAGCGTCATCGTCCAGGGCCGGCCGGCTCAGCACTTCGTCGATCTGTTGCAGGCAGGCGCTCGCCTCCCGCAGCGAATCGGGGGACGCGCCGCGCTCGGCCGCCAGCCGGGCCGCCAGGCCCTCGACGGTGCCGCGCAGTTCGATGGCGTCTGACACGTCCCGCTCCGAAAAAGTCCGCACCGCATAGCCGCCATTGGGCAGCGATTCGAGCAGCCCCTCCTGCTCCAGCCGCATCAGGGCGGCGCGGATCGGGGTGCGCGAAACCCCCAGCCGCTCGACGATGGCCAGCTCGGCGATGCGCGCGCCGGCGGCCAATTCGCCGGCCAGGATCATTTCGCGCAATCGCAGCTGGGCCTTGACGGCCTGGGAACCGCCGCTGTCGGCTGGATCGGAGGCGGTGGGCAGCGTGGGACTCAAGGTCGGACTCCTGTATACAGAAAATGCATAAACGCCATCTGTTCTTTCTCATCCTTAACGGGCATTCACTGGGAAACACTTCGGACGCGATGGATTTTCCGCGTCCAGCCTGTATACAGTCAACTCGTTTTTTCGCGATAATGCGCGTCCAGACCCGATCTCGAGGAAAGCCCATGTTCCCCAAAAACACCTGGTACGTCGCCTGCACGCCGACGGAAATCGACGACAAGCCGCTGGGCCGCAAGATCTGCGGCGAGGCCATCGTCTTCTATCGCGGTGCCGAAGGCCAGGTTGCGGCGCTGGAGGATTTCTGCCCGCACCGCGGCGCCCAGCTGTCGCTCGGGCAGGTCTGCGAGGGCCAACTGGTGTGCGGCTACCACGGCCTCGCGATGGGTTGCGACGGCAAGACGGTTTCCATGCCGGGGCAGCGCGTGCAGGGTTTCCCCAAGATCCGCAGCTATCCGGTGGTCGAGCGCCACGGCTTCGTCTGGGTCTGGCCCGGCGATGCGGCACACGCCGACGCCGCGCTGATCCCGCACCTGGAATGGGCGGAAAGCCCCGAGTGGGCCTACGGCGGCGGGATGTACCACATCCACTGCGATTACCGGCTGATGATCGACAACCTGATGGACCTGACGCACGAGACCTATGTGCACACCACCAGCATCGGGCAAAAGGAAATCGACCAGACCCCGGTCGCCACCAAGACCGAGGGCAGCACCGTGGTCACCAGCCGCTTCATGGAAAACGTGATGGCTCCGCCCTTCTGGCGCGCCAACCTGCGCGGCAACAACCTGGCCGACGACGTGCCGGTCGACCGCTGGCAGGTGTGCCGCTTCACGCCGCCGAGCCACATCCTGATCGAAGTCGGTGTCGCGCATGCCGGCAAGGGCGGCTACCACGCCGACCCGCAGCACAAGGTGCACGCCGTGGTGGTGGACTTCCTCACCCCGGAGACCGAGACCTCGATGTGGTACTTCTGGGGCATGGCGCGCAATTTCAACGTCAAGGACAAGGCGCTCACCGCGCAGATTCGCGAGGGCCAGGCCAAGGTGTTCGCCGAGGACACCGCGGTGCTGGAAGCGCAGCAGGCGAACCTGTCGCGCTACCCGGAGCGCAAGTTGCTGATGCTCAACATCGACGCCGGTGGCGTGCAGTCGCGCCGCATCCTGGACCGGCTGATCGCCCTGGAACAGGCGCCGGACCAACAACCCGCCCTCGCCTGAGCATGGAAAGTCTCGCCGTCACCGTGGTGCGGAAGGCTGTCGAGGCCGAGGGCGTCGCGAGCTTCGAACTGGCCGCGGTTGATGGCCGCGCGCTGCCCGCTTTCAGCGCCGGCTCGCACATCGACGTGCAGGTACCCGGCGGCCTCACGCGCCAGTATTCGCTGTGCAACGACTCGCTCGAGCAGCACCGCTATCGCATCGCGGTGCTGCTCGATGCCGCCTCGCGCGGCGGCTCGGTGGCCATGCATGACGCCGTCAACGAAGGCGACGTCCTGCACATCAGCGAGCCGCGCAACCACTTTCCGCTTCACCACGCGCAGCGCAGCCTGCTCTTCGCCGGCGGCATCGGCGTGACGCCGCTCTTGTGCATGGCGCAGCGGCTGGGCGCTATCGCCGCGGACTTCGAGCTGCACTACTGCACCCGTTCGCCGGAACGGACCGCATTCCGGCGGGAGATCGCCAGCTCGCCATTCGCCGGCCGCGTGCATTTCCATTTCGACGACGGGCCGCCTTCCCAGAAGCTGCGGCTCGAGAGGCTGTTGGCGACGCCCGATCCCGGCACGCACCTCTATGTGTGCGGACCGGCCGGTTTCATCGCTCACGTGGTCGGCAGCGCCCAGGCTCGCGGCTGGCCGCCGGAACAGATTCACCTGGAATACTTCGCCGCCGCGCCGCAGGACCATTCG
>JAAOZX010000066.1 GCA_012274225.1 Comamonadaceae bacterium
GACCCGATCCTGATCGGACGCAATGCCGGGAAGATCGCCGCATTGGCGAAGGCGCACGGCGTCGAGCGCTGGGACACCGACCTGGACCGGGCGCTCGCCAACCTGGACGACACCGTCTTCTTCGACGCCGGCACGACGCAGATGCGTCCCGCCCTGCTGGCCAAAGCCATCCGCGCCGGCAAGCACGTGTACTGCGAAAAACCGGTCGCCACCAACCTCAACGACGCGGTCGAGATCGCCCGCATCGCGCAAGCCTCGGGGCTGAAGCATGGCGTGGTGCAGGACAAGCTCTTCCTGCCGGGCCTGCGCAAGCTCGACATGCTGCGCCGCGCCGACTTTTTCGGCCGCATGCTCTCCGTGCGGCTCGAGTTCGGCTATTGGGTTTTCGAGGGCGACCTGCAGCCGATCCAGCGCCCGAGCTGGAACTACCGCAAGGAAGACGGCGGCGGGATGATCCTGGACATGATGTGCCATTGGCGCTACGTCCTCGACAACCTGTTCGGCGAAGTGAAATCCATCTCGTGCCTGGGCACCACACACATCCCGCAACGCTGGGACGAAGCCGGCCAGCCATACCCGGCCACGGCTGACGACGCGGCCTATGCCACGGCCGAACTGATCGGCCACAACGGCGAGCCGGTAATCGCGCAGATGAACATGTCCTGGGCGACCCGCGTGCGCCGCGACGACCTGGTTACCTTCCACGTCGACGGCACCCATGGGTCGGCCGTGGCCGGGCTGCAGGCCTGCCGCGCGCAAAGCCGTGTCACGACGCCGCGGCCGGTGTGGAACCCGGACCAGCAGCAGAACATGAACTTTTTCGACGACTGGCAGGAAGTGCCCGACACGCAGGTCTACGACAACGGCTTCAAGATCCAGTGGGAGCATTTCATCCGGCATGTGGCCGAGAACGAGCCCTACCGCTGGACGCTGGAGGAAGGCGCCAAGGGCGTCCAACTGGTCGAGGCGGCCCTGGAAAGCTGGAAAGACCGGCGCTGGGTGGATATCAAGCCGCTGCAGATCTGACGGCACGAGCATGGCTTTACAACTGCAACTGCCGGCGCCCGACGGCCGGATCGAGCCCTACACCTTGCGTGGCACGGCGCCCGTGCGCCCCATTCCGGGAACCCGCTTCAATCGCATTGCCTACTCCGCCGCGCACGTCGTCGCCGACCCGCTTGCGGCCGTCGATCCCTGGTTGCAGTGCGCGGTCGATTGGGATGCAACGATCGCCTATCGCCGCCACCTGTGGTCGCTGGGCCTGGGCGTGGCGGAGGCGATGGACACGGCGCAGCGCGGCATGGGCCTGGACTGGCCGACCTCGCTGGAGCTGATCCGCCGCTCGCTGGATGCCGCGCGCGATCTGCCCGGCGCCTTGATCGCATCGGGCTGCGGCACCGATCATCTGGCGATCGAAGATGTCAAGACCGTCGACGATGTGGTCGCCGGCTACGAAGAGCAGATGTCGGCGATCGAAAGGCTCGGCGGCAAGCTGATCGTGATGGCGAGCCGGGCGCTCGCCCGGGTGGCCAGGGGCCCAGCCGACTACGAGCGGGTATACGACCGCATCCTGCGCCAGGCGCGCCAGCCGGTCATCCTGCATTGGCTGGGCGACATGTTCGATCCGGCGCTGGCCGGCTATTGGGGCAGCCCGGATGTCGACCGGGCGATGGACACCGCCCTGGGGATCATCACGGCGCACGCCGGCAAGGTCGACGGCATCAAGATCTCGCTGCTGGACCAGGGCCGGGAGATCGCGATGCGCCGGCGCCTGCCCGCCGGCGTGCGGATGTACACCGGCGACGACTTCAACTACCCGGCGCTGATCGCCGGCGACGACACGGGTACGGAACCGACCCACCGCCACAGCGACGCGCTGCTGGGCATCTTCGACGCCATCGCGCCGGCTGCCAGTGCAGCGCTGGGCGAGCTCGCTCAAGGCAACGTGGATCGCTTCAATGCGATCCTGGAGCCCACCGTTGCGCTGTCGCGCCACATCTTTGCTGCGCCCACGCGCTTCTACAAGACGGGCGTGGTCTTCATGGCGTGGCTGAACGGTCACCAGGGCCACTTCACCATGGTCGGTGGGCAGCAGAGCACGCGCTCACTGGTACACCTGGCCGAACTGTTCCGGCTGGCCGACGCGGCCAACCTGCTGCAACATCCCGGACTCGCGGTGGCGCGGATGAAGACCTTTCTGGCGCTGCACGGCGTGGAGTCGTAGATGCGCGATTTCTCCAGCGACCACCGCTGGTTGTCCATCAACACCGCGACGGTGCGACGGTCGCGCGGGGTCGACCTGCCGTTGACGGAGATCATCGAAGCCTGCGCGCGACGCGGCATCCGGGCGATTTCGCCGTGGCGCGACCAAGTCGCGGCCGCAGGCCTCGATACCATCGCGGGACGGCTCAAAGCCAATGGCCTGGCGCTCTCTGGCTATTGCCGCGGCGGCATGTTCCCCGTCACCGACGAGGCCGGGCGGCGGGCGGCCCGCGACGACAACCGCCGGGCCGTCGACGAGGCCTGTGAATTGGGCGCACCCTGTCTGGTGCTGGTGGTGGGCGCCTTGCCCGGCGCGCTGGCGGGCAAAGCGGCCCACAAGGACATGGCACTGGCCCGCGCCCAGGTCCGCGACGGCATCGCGGACCTGCTGGACTACGCCCGGTCCATGGGCATGCCATTGGCCATCGAGCCGCTGCATCCGATGTATGCAGCCGATCGTGCCTGCATCAACACCCTTGAGCAGGCGCTGGACCTTTGTGACGAATTGAACCCGCAACCGCGCGGCGCCGACGCAGGGCGCGCCGCGCTCGGCGTGGCCGTGGATGTGTACCACGTGTGGTGGGACCCGAAACTGAAGGCCCAGATCGAGCGCGCGGGCGCTCGTCGCCTGTTGGCCTTCCACGTGTGCGACTGGCTCACGCCGACCACCGACCTGCTCAACGATCGCGGCATGATGGGGGACGGCGTGATCGACATCCCGCGCATCCGCGGATGGGTCGAAGCTCAGGGCTTCGACGGCTACAGCGAGGTCGAGATTTTTTCGGCGCGCAACTGGTGGCAGCGCGATCATCGGCAGGTGCTGGACACCTGCATCGAGCGGCACCGCGTTGCGGTGTGACGTTCGCCCGGCTGTCCGGCCCCGGGCGCAGTAAGGGGGGCGTCGCCCCCGTTTCCTGGTTCAAGCCGCGGTGGTATGCACTTGCAGGCCCGGCCTTGTGCCGTTCGCCGCCCGCGCCGGGGCAGAAGTGCCGAAATCGATCTCGCCCGACAGCTGACCGCCCTCCTCGACCACCAGTTTGCCGTAGCGCACGCGACCCGTCACCTTGCCGGTGGAATAGATCACCAGCTTCTGGCGCACGGTCAGGTTGCCGTCGAACTCACCGCGGATTTCCGCGATGTCGATTTCGGCCGAGCCCTTGAACGAACCGCGCTCCGAAATCTGGATCACGCGCGAATCCATCGTGGCTTCGACCGAGCCCTCCACGACCAGTGTGTCGCAATCGGTGATCTCAACGCCCTTGAGCTTGATGTTGGGACCGACGGTGAGCTTGCTTTCACCCTCTTTCACGGGCACGCTGTTGGCTGCGACGGTGGTCACCGCAGGCGTGGCGGCGCTGGTCGGCGCGCCGGCAGCGGCGGCCGCATTCGGGCTGGTTTGCCGGTTGTACGCGTCGGGTTCGCGCTTGTTGAAGAAGGGAGATTGCATGGCCATGGTGTGTACTTCCTCTGAGTGGCGTTGTAAGAGCTGCCGATGCTACGGACGACCTGCATTACAAGTCCAACTGCTTGAGCAAGATTGGTAACCAAAATCGTTGTCACATACTGACGGTTGCGGGCGCCACCGCGACTTAAAACGCGCTTGCCGTAACAGCCGTTGCGTTGCTGCGGCAGAGGTTGCACGATAGCGGATCCGAGAGGAAGAACCGAACATGGCCCATGCAGTCCACCATGCCATCCGATATGGTTTGGCGCTTGTTCTGGCAGCGCTTTTCCCGTTGCATTCGGTCGCACAAGCGAACGAAGAGTTCGAAACGAGCGCAGGCAACCTGTTAGTGGTGTTGCGCGAATCTCACGGCGAGAACAAGCAGGACGAATCGCTGCAGCCGTTCGGCATCCTGCACGCCACGATGGCCGACGGCCGCGAGATTCAGCTGGAGCCCAGCTGGTTCCAGTACCTGGGCGACATGCATATCCGCCTGGTCTTCGACGGCAGGCGAAGTTTGCAAAGCGCCTCGCCCGCGGACCTGTCACGGCTGAAGCTCAGTCCGGACGAAGCACTTAAACTGGCGGTCGCCAATTTGCGGCGACGCTATGGTTCGCCCGCGGTGTCGCGGTGGAGCGGAGGAATGATGCAAGTGCAAGGAAGCGCTCCCGATCTCACAAGCAGTTACTTTCTGGATCGCGAATTCTGGCAGGGCTTGCAGGACCGCCATCCCGAAGGCCTCGTGGTCGCGGTGCCTCGGCGAGGCGGCCTGGTCTACGCGCCCGCTTCGGACGAGGATGCGGTGGACGGTCTGCGATTCGGTGCCGCAGCTCTCTACGCCGGAGGCCCCGGCGCTCGCCTGTCATCCGGCCTCTACCTGTTCAAGGGCGGCCATTGGTCGGTCTTCCAGCCGCCGCAGTCACGTTAGCGTCGAGCCCCGTCAATAGGCGATGCTGTAGCGCCCGCCGCGGAACCCCAGCACAGCCGCCTTGGGCTTGATTTCCTCCAGCGTCACGCCGGACCCGAGGTCGGCGCCCTGGCTCACCACCTGACCGTTGACGATCAGCATGCGTTGCGCCGGGTCGGTCGAGTACACGCCTCCGGTGATAACCAGTTTGGGCGCATCCGGTGGCAGGCCGGCCACTGGCGGTGTCGGCA
>JAAOZX010000398.1 GCA_012274225.1 Comamonadaceae bacterium
GGCAATCGCCAGCGCCGGGGAAGCGCCGGCGCAACGGCGCGCGGAGGCCCCCGCCGCTGTGCCGCCACCCACGCTCGAGGATGTGAAGGCGCTGACGGCGGATTCGGACTTCACCCGCTTTGCGGCCCGCGGCGTCACGCCTGACGTCAAGAACGCCGCGATGAAGAAATTGTTCGCCGACCCACGTTATAACGTGATGGACGGCCTGGACGTCTATACCGACGACTATTCCAAACCCGATCCGATCGAGCCGTCCCTGCTGCGCAAACTGGCCAGCGCCAAGTTCCTGGGCCTCTTTGACCAGGAGGAGCGCGAGGAAGTAGAGGCGGCTTGCCGGGCCAGGGATGTTGCGGATAACCCCGCCAGCCAATCCGTGGCACAGTCCGATCCCGCCCTTCCAGCAGTACCCGAGCCGCCCGACCATGCCGACCCTGATTTGCGATTGCAACAAGACCATGCCGCTGCAGGCGACGATCCTGGGCGCGGCGCTGGGTGAATCGCTGACCCTGCACTCCAGCCTGTGCCGGCGCGAAGCAGGCGCTTTCCAGCGGGCGATCCAGGGCAGCAATGAAGTGGTGGTGGCCTGCACCCAGGAAACGCGCTTGTTCGGCGAGATCGGCAGCAACACCGAAGCGGCGGTCGCACCGGTCAAGTTCGTCAACATCCGGGAGACCGGCGGCTGGGGCCGGGACGCGGCACGCGCCATGCCCAAGCTGGCCGCGCTGCTCGCGGCGGCGCACCTGCCCGATCCCGACCCGGTGCCCACTGTCACCTACCAAAGCGGCGGACGCCTGCTGATCATCGGGCCGCTGGAAGCGGCCGAGTCCGCGGCGAGGTTGGTCGGCGACGTCCTTGCTGTCACCCTGTTCGCGCAAGGCGGCGCCGGTTCACAGGAGCGCCGCTACCCGGTGCTGGGCGGCACCATCGCCAGCCTTCGTGGCTGGCTCGGTGCCTTCGAATTGAAGTGGTCGCCCGACAATCCGATCGACCCGGACCTGTGCACGCGCTGCAATGCCTGCATCGCAGCCTGTCCGGAAGGCGCGATCGGCCTGGACTACCAGGTCGATCGGGGCAAATGCGCGTCGCACCGCGCCTGCGTCAAGGCTTGCGCCGTTGCCGGCGCGATCGACTTCGAACGCGACAGCCGGGCGCTGAGCGAGCCGTTTGACCTGGTGCTGGACCTGCGCCCGGCGCCGGCATTTCGCCAGCATGCCTTGCCGCAGGGCTATTTCCATCTTCCGCTTGCGTCCAAAGCACCGGGCCTGGGTGAACAAGGCCTGGCGACCCTGCTCAAGCTGCGCGACCTGGTGGGTGAATTCGAGAAGCCGAAGTTCTTCAGCTACCAGCCCAAGCTGTGCGCGCACAGCCGCAACGAGACCATCGGCTGCAATGCCTGCATCGACATCTGTTCGGCCGAGGCGATCGCCAGCGACAAGAGCCGCCAGCAGATCAAGGTCACTGCGAACCTGTGCGTGGGCTGCGGTGCCTGCACCACGGTGTGTCCCTCCGGTGCGCTGAGCTATGCCTATCCGCCGGCGACTGCACAGGGACTGAAATTCAAGACCCTGCTCGCGACCTACCTTCACGCCGGCGGCACGGCGCCGGTGCTGCTGCTGCACAGCCAGGAACGCGGTGCCGCGCTGGTGCAGGAGGTCGGCCGGGCGGCGCAATTGGGCGTGGCTCAGGGCATTCCGGCCAACGTCATCCCGGTGGCGGTCTGGCACACGGCCAGCCTCGGACTCGACGTCTGGCTGACCGCAATCGCCATGGGCGCGTCGCAGGTGGCGGTGCTGGCGACCTCGGAAGAAGCGCCCCAATACCTGGACGCGCTGGGCGAGCAGATGGCCGTGGGCGAGGCGCTGTTGAACGGCCTGGGTTACCAAGGCACGCACTTCACCTTGATTCGCGCCGCGGGTCTGGCCGATCTGGACCAGGAACTGCGGTTGCTTGTCGCCAGGCGCCAGCAGATGCCGGCACTGCCTGGGCGCTTCGCCATCGCGCCGGGCAAGCGCGGCGCCCTGGAGATGGCGCTGGACCATCTGGTGGAGCAGGCGCCGCAACGACCGGCGGTGATCGACTTGCCGGCGGCGGGTTCGCCGTTCGGCACCATCGAGGTCGACCGGGACAAGTGCACGTTGTGCCTGAGCTGCGTCAGCGCCTGTCCGGCCAACGCGTTGCAGGACAACCCGTTGCAGCCGCAGCTGCGCTTCATCGAGAAGAACTGCGTGCAGTGCGGGTTGTGTGCCAGCACCTGCCCGGAAAAGGCGATCGCCCTGAAGCCGCGTCTGCTGCTCGCGCGCGAGCGCAAGGAGGCGCGCGTGCTGAACGAAGCCCAGCCCTATGCCTGCGTGCGCTGCGGCAAGCCGTTCGGCACGGTGAAGGCCATCGAGGCCATGCTGGGCCGGCTGGCCGGCCATTCGATGTTCCAGGGAGCTGCGATCGAACGGTTGAAGATGTGCGCCGACTGCCGGGTGATCGACATGTACTCGGCCGACAACGAGCTGAAGATCACTGATGTCTGATCCCGGTTCTTCCCTCGCCGCGATTGCCGCTTCGTCCGCGCTCGACGAGGAGATCGCCCGGGCCGAGGTGTATGGCTTGCTGGCCCAGTTGTTCTACGCACCGCCTGCGCCCGAGCTGTTCGAGGCGCTGCGCGTCGCGGCGACCGAGGCGCCCGCCGCCGGCGCGTTTCTGGAGGAGCCGTGGCGCGAGCTGGTGGCCATCGCGCGCGACACGCTGTCCGAAGCCGTCGCCACCGAATACCAGTCGCTGTTCGGCGGCGTCGGCAAGCCCGAGGTGTACCTGTTCGGCTCTCACTACCTGAGCGGATTTCTCAACGACAGGGCGTTGGTGCAGCTGCGGGGCGATCTGGCGCGCCTGGGCCTGGCGCGCGACGAAGCCAACGCGGAAACCGAGGACCACATCGCCTGCCTGTGCGAAGTCATGCGCTACCTGATTGCCGGTGACGACGTTGCGGTGGCCAATCTGTCGAACCAGCGCGAGTTCTTCGCCACCCATCTGCAATCCTGGGTGCCGGCGCTGTGCGACGCCCTGGCGGCCCATCCCCGTGCGCGCTTCTATGCCGTGCTGGCGGACTTCACCCGCGCCTTCCTCAGCGTCGAAGCGCAGGCGTTCGACATGCTCGCCTGAGCGACCGGCTCGGTGTCGAC
>JAAOZX010000399.1 GCA_012274225.1 Comamonadaceae bacterium
TAAGGCCGTCCAGATTCAAAGGAGATGGCTTCCGTTCAGAAAAGAACCTGGCTTGTTTCAATTCCTGGTAGGTTCCACTGAAGAAGCTGCTGTTCGGGTACGCGTTGCGGGCGATTTCTTCCGCCACGATGCGGGCTTGGGGAGCGGTGTTGCCGAATACGACGATGCGCGTCGCATGGTCGTAGTATTGAAGCCGGTGGTCCTGCATCGCATTGGCCACTTCGCCGGCCAACATCGTTTCCGCGGCCGGGATCGTGCCGGCCGAATATTCGGTCCGGCTGCGCGCGTCAACCAACACGGCGTTGTTCCCGCGAAAGATGCGACGGAAACCCTCCAGACTGGTTTCCACGGTGTTGCCGAGCGCCCGCCACACTGCAACGCCAAGCTGATAACGGCTGACGTTCGTGTACCCCATATTCAGCAGCTCCTTGGCGCGGAGCCTGGTCCGATCGGAGAATGGGCCGTCCGAATAGATGACGATGGCGCTCGTCGTTGCAGGCAGGGCTTGCACTATGCGCAGCAGCCCCGTTTCCTCGATGCTGATGCTGCCCGGAATGCGGGCGAGCTCGAACTCCAGCTTGGGCCTCGCATCCAGAACGATGCCGCTCTTGCCGGTTAGGAACGCCTTGAATTCGTCGGTTGACAGCTCCGGTGTGGACTGGGGCTGGGTATCCAGTGTGGCGTCGAATATGCTTTGCTTCGCCTTTGCTGCAGGCGCAGGCGCGAGCGGCGCGGCGCCGCAAAGTGAACCCAGGCTCACGGTGGCCAGGGCAGTCATGGCCGCGAAACGCCGCATACGCATCGCCGTTCTCCTTGCCCGAGCGGGAGCGCCGGCAATACAGCGGTTGGCGTCGCCCGGATGACGGGTGAAACAGGGAGACAACCAGCGCGGTTCGCTCCTGACGCCTGCTGACACTTCCTGATGAGCCCATGTCGCCAGGATGGCGGGGCAGAAGGTGCGCGACAAGAGACCTTGGAACCTAAATGGAAGCGATGTTCGGGCCTTTGGTCCCGGACCTTCGGGGATGTTCGCCGCCAACCCCAGGTGCTAGAATTTTTGATGTTCGCCATGAAAGCGATAACCAGACTGAGTCTGGTGCACCGGTTCCTGCTGGTCGGGTTCTGTGTGTTGGTCGCGGCGATGGTGTTCATCGGCACCTGGGTGGGCACCCAGATCCAGTCCGGCATCATGAACGGCATGGGCGTCATGACCGATCTGTACCTGGATGGGGCCATCTCTCCTCACCTGCAATCGCTGGCGAGCGGCCGGCCGCTCGAAGCAGCCGACCGGATCGCACTGGACCGGAAGCTCGCGAGTACGCACCTGGGCGAGCACATCGTCGTGCTGAAGATCTGGGGCCTGGACGGCCGGATCATCTTCAACAGTGCGGATCCGTCGCTGGCGATCGGCCCGGGCACGGCCAAGCGGCCCCCTGCAAGCGCTTTTGCCGGCGAGGTGAGCTCCCGCATCGTCAATCCGAGCGAGCTCGAGAGCGTATTCAAGGAGCGGCAACAGAGCCGTCTGATCGAGACCTACTCACCCATTCGCGCCGATCGGGACAGATCGGTCATCGCAGTGGCGGACTTCTACCAGTCGGCGGACGGCATGGAACAAGCGGTGCGCGCGGCGCAACTGCGCAGCTGGGCGGTGCACGGCGCAGTGACACTGGCCATGCTGGCGTTGCTCGCGACACTGGTGAGAAGGGCGACCCATACGATCGCGGCGCAACAGCGCGAGCTGGGCGAAAAGGTGGACCAGCTCACGGCGCTGCTGACGCAGAACGAGCAGTTGCACGAGCGTGTCCGCCGGGCCGGCGCCCGCACGACAGCGCTGAACGAACGCTTTCTGCGTCACGTCGCCACCGATCTGCACGACGGACCGGGGCAGGGCCTGGCCCTGGCGTCGATGCGGATCGAATCGCTGGCCGAAGTCTGCAGCGCCTGCGCGCACGCAAGCGGCCACAGCAGCACCATCGCCGACGACTTCCACACCATCCACGTCGCGCTCCAATCTGCGCTGACGGACATGCGCGCCATCCTGCGCGGCCTGCAGCTGCCCGAAATCGAGCAGCTTTCGGTCGCCGATACGGTGCGCCGCGCGGTGCGGGATCACGAGCGCAAGACCGGACGGGAGGTGCCGCTGTCCATCGAAAATGTCCCTGATGAGGCGCCGCTGTCGGTGCGAATCGCGCTGTTCAGGCTGCTGCAGGAGTCACTTGCCAACGGTTTCCGCCATGGCGGCGCGAGCACCCAGCGAGTGACGCTGGATGTCGTCGGCGGGCAGTTCATCGTCGACGTCAGCGACGAGGGAAAGGGATTCGATCCCAAGGCCTCGATCGATGACGGGCATCTGGGACTGCAGGGAATGCGCGAACGCGTCGAGCTTCTCGGCGGCCGCTTCGATGTGCAAAGTTCCCCTGACCGGGGAACCGTGGTCCGCGCGACGTTACCCCTGGCCCAGCAGGCGCACGAGAATGGCTGAGAGTATTCGCATCCTGGTGGCGGACGACCATCCGCTGTTTCGCGAAGGTGTGGTGCACTCGCTCGCATCGGAACCAGACCTCGCTGTTGTCGGGCAAGCCGACTGTGGCGAGGAAGCGCTGCGTCTGGCGCGCGATCTTCTTCCCGACGTGGTCCTGCTCGATATCGGTATGCCGGGCTGGGGCGGAATCGTGACCGCCGAAAAGATCACCACGGCCTGTCCTGCTGCACGGATCATGATGCTCACGGTCCTGGAGGACGA
>JAAOZX010000067.1 GCA_012274225.1 Comamonadaceae bacterium
AGAACTTCGAAAACACGCAGTGTTTTCGAAGTTATGCCGCTGTCAGCCAATAGCCCGCGTTGAACGGGCTGCTCATACGCAGCGCCAGGGGCGAAACGTCCACCAGTTTGTCGGTAGGCATCCTCTCGCCGTTTTCGGTCAGAACCGCCGGGGCCACGCCCGCCGCTTCGCCTTGAGCCTCGTTCGCCCGTTCTGCTTGGCTGGTGTGTGCAGAACGGGCTACAGAAAAGAATAGAAGCATCGAAATGGTATTTTTCGATCCGCCCAGTAATCGGCGGTGTCGCGGAAAATATCCAGCAGTTGTTCGCGCGCCTCCTTGTCGAACTTGGCATTGGCGGGGATCTGCTCGAGCACCACGATGAAGCCGGGCTGCGGGCCCGACTTATGCACCGGGTCCGTCATGCAGTCATACAGGGCGTCGAAATTCTTGCCGAAGTGCGCCGGCAGCATGAATTGCTGCGCGATCAGGTCCAGGACTTCCTGCTTGCTCTGGGCGTTGGCCAGATTGGCGTACAGAAAGTGCTGGCCGAGCGTGCTGGCCGCATCCTGCAGGTCCTGGACCCGGAAGGCCCGGATCGACTGCACGATGTTCGACCGCACGCCCTTGAGCGCCGATTCGGTGGTTTCCTGACGAAGTGGTGTGTCCATCTCCGCGTCTCTTTCCATAGTCACAAACAGATCCCGCTTCATTTCGGGTTACTCCACAATTTTTCGAAAACTGCCGTAGTGGTCAGCGGTGTAAAAACAGGCATGTGGCGCCCGCACCGGGCCGCCGCATACGATGCGCCGGGCCCCCCGGTCGCGCGAATCAGGCGTTGCCACGGTGTATTCGCGGTAATACCCGCGCTTTTCGGCTGGAAGAGATCGCTCCCGGTTGCCGAACACCGCACCATCCTTGCCAAAAGGGAACGGCCCGCCCTGGCGGATCAGTTCGTAGGTCTCACGTCCCTGGGTGGGCAGCTCGGCCACGCGAATCGCGGCCAAATTGCTTTCTGTCGGGCGATCCGCCCTAGCTTGCGCCAGGGGAGCGGTCATCGCAGCGGCCAACAAGAAGCTAGTAAGCGCAAACTTGACAGCGGCGGCAATACGCGCCATGGACGGACCTTCTTGGTGACCTTCTCGGACGCCACTCCGGGTTAACCCGGAATCAACAAGGCGATAGTGTGACTTATCTGCCTTTGAAACGCAAGCGCGTGCCCAAATTTTGGGCAGCCATAAGGGCTACTACCGGCCCGCAAAGCCGGCTTGAAGTTAGCGCCAGCTACGCCGGTCTCTCCTGCCGCGTCGCGTTGGCGTCGGCCACCGTGAGCGCCGTCATGTTGACGAGGCGCCGTACGGTCGTGCTGGCGGTGAGGATGTGCACCGGTTTGGCAGCGCCCAGCAGAACCGGTCCGATGGCGATGTTGCCGCCGGCGGCCGTCTTGAGCAGGTTGTAGGAGATATTGGCCGAGTCGATGTTGGGCATCACCAAAAGGTTGGCGTCTCCCACCAGGGTGCTGTGCGGCATGATGAGTTTTCGCATCGCGCCGTCGAGCGCGACGTCGCCATGCATTTCACCGTCCACTTCGAGCCAGGGCGCCTGGACGCGCAGCAGGTCGAGGGTCTCGCGCATCTTCAGGGCGCTGGGCTGGTTGCTGCTGCCGAAATTGGAGTGCGACAACAGCGCCGCCTTCGGCTTGAGGCCGAAGCGAACCATCTCCTCCGCCGCCATCACCGTGATTTCCGCCAGCTGCGAGGCGGCAGGGTCGTAGTTGACGTGCGTGTCGACCACGAAGATCTGCCGCCCCGGCAACATCAGGCCGTTCATGCAGGCATAGGTGCAGACACCGGCTCGTTTGCCGATCACCTGGTCGATGTAGTTCAGGTGGATCGGCGTCGTGCCCCAGGTGCCGCAGATCATGCCGTCGACTTCGTCCTTGTGCAGCAGCATCGCGCCGATCAGCGTCAGGCGCCGGCGCATCTCGATCTTGGCCACCTGGGCCGTGACGCCCTTGCGCTCGGTCATCCGGTGATAGGTTTGCCAGAAGTCGCGGTAGCGGTGGTCCTGCTCGACGTTGACCACGTCGTAGTCGAGTTCTTCCTTCAGCCGCAGGCCGAATTTCTCGATGCGCTGGGCGATGATCTTCGGCCGTCCGATCAAGGTGAGGCGGGCGATCCCTTCGTCGGTCACGATCTGGGCGGCACGCAGCACCCGCTCCTCTTCGCCCTCGCAGAAGGCGATCCGCTTGCGCGCGGCGGTCCTGGCGGCGGCGAAGATCGGTTTCATCGCCGTGCCTGACGCGTACACGAAGCTTTGCAGTTTCTCGCGGTAGGCGTCCATGTCCTTGACCGGGCGCAGCGCGACCCCGCTGTCGGCGGCCGCCTTGGCCACCGCCGGCGCGATCTTCATCATCAGGCGCGGGTCGAACGGTTTGGGGATCAGGTATTCCGGGCCGAACGCCAGTTGCTGGCCGGCATAGGCCGCGGCCACCACCTCGCTCTGCTCGGCTTGTGCGAGCTCGGCGATCGCGTGCACCGCGGCAATTTCCATTTCCACCGTGATCGTGGTCGCGCCCGAATCCAGGGCGCCGCGAAAGATGTAGGGGAAACACAGGACGTTGTTGACCTGGTTCGGGTAATCGGTGCGACCCGTGGCCATGATCGCGTCCGGCCGCACTGCCTTCACGTCCTCGGGGTCGATCTCGGGATTCGGATTGGCCAGCGCCAGGATCATCGGCCTGGCAGCCATCTTCTTGACCATCTCGGGCTTGAGCACGCCGGCGGCCGACAGGCCCAGGAAGATGTCCGCGCCCTCGATGATCTCGGTCAAAGTCCGCGCGGCCGTCTTCTGGGCGAACTGGATCTTGTCCTCGTCCATCAATTCCTTGCGGCCTTCGTACACCACGCCCGCCAGGTCGGTGGCGAAGATGTGCTCACGCGGCATTCCCAGCTTGACCAGCAGCTTGAGGCATGCCAGCGCAGCGGCACCGGCTCCCGAAGTGACCAGCTTCACCTGGCGGATGTCCTTGCCCATCACCTTCAGGCCGTTCATGATCGCCGCGCCGACGACGATCGCCGTGCCGTGCTGGTCGTCGTGAAAGACCGGAATCTTCATCCGCTCGCGCAGCTTGCGCTCGACATAGAAGCAGTCCGGCGCCTTGATGTCTTCGAGGTTGATGCCGCCGAAAGTCGGCTCCAGCGCCGCGATCACGTCCACCAGCTTGTCGAGATCGTGCTTCTCGTTGATTTCGATGTCGAACACGTCGATGCCGGCGAACTTCTTGAACAGGACGCCCTTGCCTTCCATGACCGGCTTCGCGGCCAGCGGCCCGATGTCACCCAGGCCCAGCACGGCCGTCCCGTTGGTGATGACCGCCACCAGATTGCCACGGCTGGTGTACTTGAAGGCGGCGTTGGGGTCCTTGACGATTTCCTCGCAAGGCGCCGCGACTCCGGGGGTATAGGCCAGCGCCAGGTCGTGCTGGTTGATCAGCTGCTTGGTCGCATGGATCGCGATCTTGCCGGCCGTGGGGAACTCGTGGTATTCGAGCGCGGCTTGCCGCAGCTCGATGTGGGGGTCGACGGTTCGCGCCGGATTCTTGGGGGACATGTCAGAACATCTCCTGGGGCGCGGGTTGGGGGCAGGAGCGGCCGCCGCGTCATCGTTATTGAGGTTGTCATTGTAGACCTGCGCGGGAAAACCCTAGTACGGGCTTCTGCGTAGCGCTACGGCGGGCACCGGACCTGAAGCCGTAGCGATTCAGCCGGCAGCACCGCTTGTCGGCGGCCCCCCCGTCAGTCGCGCATCAACGCTTCGATTTCGTCGGCCTTCACCGGCACGCCGCGCGAAATCAGTTCGCAGCCGCTTTCCGTCACGATGGCGTCGTCCTCGATGCGAATGCCGATGTTGTGGAACGGCTCCGGCACGCCAGGCGCGGGTCGCACATAGATGCCCGGTTCGATGGTGAGCACCATGCCGGGCCGCAGGATGCGGCTGGGCCGGTTCTTGATAATTTCACCCGACAGCGGGTCCTTGCGCTCGCTCACCTCTCCGACCTGCGAGGGCTCGACGTAACTGCCGCAGTCATGCACGTCCATGCCCAGCCAATGGCCGGTTCGGTGCATGTAGAACTGGAAGTAGGCCCGCTTCTCGATCACGTCGTCGACACCGCCGACCTGGTTGCGATCGAGCAGGCCCACGTCGAGCATGCCCTGCGCCAGCACCTTCACCGTCGCGTCATGCGGATCGGTGAAGCGCGCGCCGGCACGGGTTGCCGCCACCGCGGCTTCCTGCGACGCTGCCACCAGGTCGTACAGCGCACGTTGCGGACCGCTGAAGCGGCCGTTGGCCGGAAAGGTGCGGGTGATGTCGCTGGCGTATCCCTCCAGCTCGCAGCCGGCGTCGATCAGCACCAGCTCGCCGTCGCGCAGGCGCGTTGACCCCGCCCGGTAATGCAGCACACAGGCGTTGGCGCCGGCCGCGACGATCGAACTGTAGGCCGGGTATTCGGAGCCGCCCAGCCGGAACTCGTGCAACAGCTCGGCGTCCAGATGGTATTCGCGCGCATCCTGGCCCGCGCGCAGCATTCGCGCGGCAAGTTTCATGGCGCGGACATGGCCGCGGGCGCTGATCTGTGCGGCACGCCGCATGACGGCCTGCTCGTCGGCATCCTTGACCAGGCGCATTTCGTCCAGCACCGCGCAGAGGTCGCGCTGCTCTTCGGGGCAGATGGCGCCGTAACGCACGCGCGAGCGGACCGCGGCCAGCCAGCCGGCGACGCGGACCTCCAGTCCTGCCTGGATCGCAAACGGGTACCAGACCGCTTGGCGGTTCTCCAGCAGCTTGGGCATCAGCGAATCGAGTTCCCCCGCCGAATGCGCGGCATCGATGCCCAGCGCGGCCGGAGCCGCTTCGGGTCCCAGCCGGTAGCCGTCCCAGATCTCGCGTTCCAGGTCTTTCGGTGCACAGAACAGCGTGCTGCGCCCGTCGCCGGTGATCACCAGCGTCGCGTTGGGCTCGCCGAAGCCGGTGAGGTAATGGAAATAGCTGTCGTGGCGATACAGGAAATCGCTGTCGCGGTTGCGCGGCTGCTCCGGCGCCGTACGGATGACGGCCAGGCCTTCGGGCCCCAAGGCGGCGGCGACGCGCTCGCGGCGTTGCGCGTAATTTGAATTGCTCATGTTGTGTTCAGTTGGGCCAGCCGCTCGGGCGTGCCGACGTCGGTCCAGCGCCCGGTGTAAATCTCGGCCGTGAGCTGCTCATTGTCTATCGCGGCGAGCAGCAGCGGCAGCATTGGGGCCTTGACGCCCGACGGGTTGCCGGCCGGCAATGCGGCAAAGAAGGCCTTGCGGTACATGCCGATGGTCGAGTAGGTGTAGCGCGGAGTTCCGTCCCGCCGGACCAGTCCGTCAGCGCGCAGGCTGAAATCCCCCTTGAGGTTGTGCGGGGGGTTGGGGACCAGCACGATATGGCCCAGCCGGCCGCCGGCCGCGAACCGGTCCAGCGCGGCCAGCGAAAACTCGAATTCGGGCACATAGACGTCGCCGCCCACCAGCCAGAACACATCGCCCAGCAGTGGCAATGCGCGGGCGATGCCGCCGGCCGTTTCCAGGGCGCCGCCGAAGTCCAGCCCCTCGTGCGAGTAGTGGATCCGCGGCGGCTCGTCGCCGGCCCGCGCGTCGTCTTGCCGGGCAGCGCCTTGCTCGGCAAAGTGGCTTTCGATCCGGTGCCCGAGCCAGGCCGTGTTCACCACCAGGTCGCGCAGGCCGGCGCGCGCCAGGGCCTCGACGTGGTACTGGATCAGTGGCTTGCCGCGCACCGGCAGCAGCGGCTTGGGGCAATGGTCGGTCAGCGGACGCATCCGCTCGCCCCGCCCCGCCGCCAGGATCATGGCCCGGGCGGCCGTCATGAAGTTGTGAGCGTTTTCATTCCCCGTCTCCCCTGTCCAAGGATCTTTGTTCGGTCCATTCGGGCTGGAAGCGGTCGACCAGGGCGGTCATCAGGGTGCGCGCCTTGGCGGAATGGTCGTCCGCGAAATTGCCGACGTACACGTCCAGGGTCACCGCCCTTTGAACGGGCCAGGTGTGCAGCGACACATGCGACTCGGCCAGCAGCACCGTCGCCGTCACGCCGCCGGCGCCCTGCGCTCCGGCGGGAAAGGCATGGAAAAGCTGATTGACCGGATGCAATCCCACCGCCTGCACCGCCTGAAGGCACCAATCCGCCAGCCTCGGCGCGTCGGTCAGCCAGGCCGCGTCGCAGCGGCACTGGTACAGGTCGGCGGTCAGGTGGAGCCCTTGCATGCCTGAACTGTAGTGCAAGAGCACGGCGAAACCGCGGCCGAACCCCTGCCACGAGCCCTGGAAAGGCTACAGAGCGTTTGCCGCTGCCCCGTGCAGTCGGGGTCGGTCGGTATGCCCCAGCTAAAATCCAGGGTTTCCCCGATCCCCGGAGCTGCCCCTGATGGCCAATGACTCACAAATGGCAAACGCGATCCGCGCGCTGGCGATGGACGCGGTACAACAAGCCAACTCCGGCCATCCCGGTGCGCCCATGGGCATGGCCGACATCGCGGTCGCCCTGTGGGGCCGTCACCTGCGGCACAACCCGGCCAATCCGCACTGGTTCGACCGCGACCGCTTCGTGCTGTCGAACGGCCATGCGTCGATGCTCCTTTACGCCCTGTTGCACCTGACTGGCTACAACCTGCCCATCGGCGAGCTGAAGAATTTCCGCCAGCTGCACAGCAAGACCCCCGGCCACCCCGAGGTTGGCGTCACGCCGGGCGTCGAGACCACGACCGGTCCCCTGGGCCAGGGCCTCGCCAACGCGGTGGGCATGGCGCTGGCCGAAAAATTGCTGACCGCTGAATTCAATCGCCCGGGCCACGAGATCGTCGACCATCACACCTACGTGTTGCTGGGCGACGGTTGCCTGATGGAAGGCATCAGCCACGAAGCCAGCGCGCTGGCCGGCGCCTGGAAACTGTCCAAGCTGATCGCGGTGTACGACGACAACGGCATCTCGATCGACGGTCCGGTCGCGCCCTGGTTCATCGACGACACGCCGGCCCGGTTCAAGGCTTACGGCTGGAACGTGATCGGCCCGGTCGACGGCCACGACGTCGACGCGATGGACCGTGCCATCGCCGATGCGAAGCGCAGCCCCGACCGGCCCACACTGATCGTTGCGAAGACCCACATTGGCAAGGGCAGCCCGAACCGCGTGAACACCGCCAAGGCGCACGGCGAGGCGCTCGGGCTGGAAGAGGTGAAGCTCACCCGTGCGGCGCTGGGCTGGCCGCACGAGCCTTTCACGGTGCCGCCGGAGGTCTATGCCGACTGGGATGCCCGCGCCAAGGGTGAGATCGCGCAGGCCGAGTGGGACAAGCGCTTCGCCGCGTATCGCGCAGCCCATCCCGCGATGGCTGCCGAATTGAGCCGCCGCATGAAGGGCGAGCTGCCGCGCAATTTTGCGCAGGTCACTGTCGACACGGCAGTGGCGGCGCATGCCAAAGCCGAAACCGCGGCGTCGCGCAAGGCCTCGCAGCTCGCCCTGGAAGCCTTCACCGCTGCCTTGCCGGAAATGCTGGGCGGCTCGGCCGACCTGACCGGCTCCAACCTCACCAACACCAAGAGCACGCCGTCGCTGCGCTTCGACCTGGCGGGCGACGTCAAGCTGGTCGACGCCGATGGCGCGCCGGGCGAGGCGCCGCGCAAGATCGGCCGACACATCAATTTTGGGGTGCGCGAATTCGGCATGGCCGCCATCATGAACGGAATCGCCCTGCATGGCGGCTACATCCCGTACGGCGGCACGTTCCTCACCTTCAGCGACTACAGCCGCAACGCGATCCGCATGGCGGCGCTGATGAAGATTCGCGTGATTCACGTCTTCACGCACGACTCGATCGGCCTGGGCGAGGATGGCCCCACGCACCAGTCGATCGAGCATGCGGCCAGCCTCCGGCTGATTCCCAACCTGGACGTCTGGCGTCCCTGCGACACGGCCGAGACGGCGGTGGCCTGGGCGGTGGCGCTGCAGAACATGACCCGGCCGACGGCGCTGTTGCTGTCGCGGCAGAACCTGCCTTACGCGCCCAAGGCCGGGCTGGAAGACATCAGCAAGGGCGGCTATGTCCTGGCCGAGCCTGGCGAAGTCGGCTTGCAGCGCAAGCCGCAGGCCGTGATCATTGCCACCGGTTCCGAAGTGGCGCTGGCGCTCAAGGCGCAGGAACAACTCGCGGAGCGGCAGATCGCAGTGCGGGTGGTCTCCATGCCCAGCACGACGGCGTTCGACCGCCAGGGCGCGATCTACAAGAACGAGGTTTTACCCGCCGGCCTTCCGCGCATCGCGGTGGAGATGGGCGTCACCGACTTCTGGTGGAAGTACGGCTGCGCTGCCGTGGTCGGCATCGACAGCTACGGCGAGTCGGCACCGGGCAACGTGCTGTTCAAGCACTTCGGCTTTACGCCTGAAAACGTTGCTGAGACTGTGCAAGCCGTGCTGGCAGGCAAGGTTTCGGCGTAGGCTGACGACGGGCAGCGGCCCCTGGCCCGACAATGGGCCGGGGTCCTCGGACCCAAGAATTCTTTCAACTTCACTGGAGCATTCATCGTGACCATCAAGATCGGCATCAACGGCTTCGGGCGCATCGGGCGCAATGTGCTGCGCTCGGCAGTTCTGAATTTCAGCGACATCGAGGTGGTCGGGATCAACGATCTGCTGGAGCCGAACTACCTGGCGTACATGCTGCAGTACGACTCGGTGCACGGCCGTTTCAAGGGCGACGTCTCGGTCGACGGCAACACGCTGGTCGTCAACGGCAAGCGGATCCGCCTGACCCAGGAGCGCGACCCCGCCAACCTGAAATGGAAGGACGTGGGCGCGGACATCGTGCTCGAGTCCACCGGCTTGTTCCTGGACAAGGCGTCGGCCGAGAAGCACCTCACCGCCGGCGCGAAGAAGGTCATCCTGTCGGCGCCGAGCAAGGACGACACGCCGATGTTCGTTTACGGCGTCAATCACCTGAAATATGCCGGCGAGGCGATCATCTCCAACGCCTCGTGCACGACCAATTGCCTGGCGCCGGTCGCGAAGGTGCTGCACGACAAGTGGGGCATCAAGCGCGGTCTGATGACCACGGTGCACGCGGCCACCGCGACGCAAAAGACCGTCGACGGTCCGAGCAACAAGGACTGGCGCGGCGGTCGCGGCATCCTGGAGAACATCATTCCTTCCAGCACCGGCGCGGCGAAGGCCGTGGGCAAGGTCATTCCCGAGCTGAACAAGAAGCTGACGGGCATGAGCTTCCGCGTGCCGACCAGCGATGTCTCGGTGGTGGACCTGACGGTGGAACTGGTCAAGGAAGCGAGTTACGAGCAGATCTGCGCGGAGATGAAAGCGCAAAGCGAGAAGCCGGTAGCCCAGGGCGGCCTCCAGGGCGTGCTGGGCTACACCCAGGACAAGGTGGTTGCCACCGATTTCCGCACCGACCCGCGCACCTCGATTTTCGACGCCGATGCCGGCATTGCGCTGGACGGCACCTTCGTCAAGCTGGTAGCCTGGTACGACAATGAATGGGGCTATTCCAACAAGTGCCTGGAAATGGTTCGGGTGATTGCCAAGTAGTCATTCCGTACGCCGGATGAAGAGCGCGCCTTCGTGCGCGCTTTTTCATGCGCGCCATCACCGACCGCGGCCCGAAGTGAATCCATGAGCATTGCCGCCGAGGCCACGTTTCGTGACTTGACCGCGCAGCGTGCCTTCCTGCGCCTGTGGCTGGCGCGACTTTCCGGTACCGCCGCCAACCAGATGCTGATGCTGGCCGTGGGCTGGCAAATGTATGACCTGACGGGCAGCGCCTGGGACCTGGGCCTGATCGGCCTGTACCAGTTCGCGCCAGCCTTGCTGCTGACCTTGTGGGCCGGTCACGTCGCGGACCGCCACCATCGCGGCCGCGTGGTGGCTTTCTGCCTGGCCGCGCAATGCATCGCGGCCCTGGTGTTGATGAATGCGAGCCGTGGCCAGTGGGCATCGCGCGACCTGTTGCTGGGCGTGTCGTTAATGCTGGGCTCAGTCCGGCCGTTCCAGATGTCGGCTCAGCAGGCGCTCACGCCGGCGCTGGTGCCACTGGCGCTGCTGCAACGCGCCATGGCCTTCAGTGCTGCCGGCATGCAGACGGCCATCATCGGTGCGCCCGCCCTGGGCGGCCTGATCTTCGTCGCCGGCGCCGACAAGGTCTACGGCACCGCGGCCGTGCTGCTGGCGCTGGGCAGCGTGTTGATGGCGCGGCTGCGTTACCGCCATGTCGCGCCGCCGCGCGAGCCCGTCAGCGTCAAGGTGCTGCTGGCGGGCGTGCGCTTCATCTGGCATCGCAAGGTGGTGCTGGGCGCGGTGTCGCTCGACCTGTTTGCCGTGCTGCTCGGCGGTGCCACGGCCTTGCTGCCGATGTTCGCCCGCGACATCCTGCGCGTGGGTCCGGAAGGCCTGGGCCTGTTGCGCGGCGCGCCGGCGGTCGGCGCCCTGGCCGTGTCGATTGCCCTCAGCCGCTGGCCGCTGCACCGCCGCGTCGGGCGGACCCTGCTGGTCGCGGTGGCGGCGTTCGGCGCATGCATGATCGCGTTCGGCCTGTCCACCAGCTTCGCGCTGTCGCTCGCCGCGCTGGCGATTTCCGGCGCCGCCGACATGATCAGCGTGGTCGTGCGCCAGACCCTGGTCCAGCTCGAAACGCCGGACGAAATGCGCGGACGCGTCGGCGCCGTCAACAGCGTCTTCATCGGCGCCAGCAACCAGTTGGGCGAATTCGAGTCGGGCGCCACGGCGGCCCTGCTCGGGCCGGTCGGATCGGTGGTGGCGGGCGGCATCGGCACCGTGCTGGTGGCGCTGGCGTGGCGCCGCATCTTTCCCACCCTGTCACTGCGCGACCGGCTGGAAGTGCCCGCGCCGAAGAGCCGGTCCTGAGCCGCTCCTGCGGTCAGCCCGCCGGCAGCGGCATTGACCGCAGCAATTGCACCAGCCCTTCTTCCTGCATCACCTGGACGCCGTTCGCGCGGGCGAAGCGCTGCGCGTTGTCACTGAGCTGGCCCAGCGCGATGTAGGTGCATTCGCTGGCGTCGCGCGCGCGCATCTGGGCGTGCAGCGCGGCCAGCGCCGCCTCGCCATGGCGCGCCGCTTTCCACCGCCGGGCCGCGACCAGCGCGGTGCGGCCGGCGCGGGTAACGGCGAAGTCGGCCGCACCGTCGATCCGCTGGACCGCAAAGCCGTCGCGCGTGAAGGCGTCTTCTACCGCCTGCGAAAAATCGCGCCAGGACATCCCGCGTACGGCTTGCAGCACGGCTTGGGCGCGCCGGCTGTTGGGCTTGCGCAATTGCTTGCCCAGCGAAATCAGGGCGATGGCCACGAACGGCAGCCCGCCCAGGGCACCGAAGGCCCAGTACTGGGGCGGCAGCAAGGCGCGGGAGGCCGCCACGATCAGGCCGGCGACGGCGAGGCTGATCCACCAGCTCGATCGCAGCAGGATCGCGAACAGCGAGTTCGGCGCCATCTTCAGTCGCATGGAAACTCCGGGAAAGCGGTCAGTGGTGATGCCCGTGCGCGCCGTGCACATGGCGATGTCCGATTTCTTCAGCCGTCGCCGCGCGCACGCCCGTGACCTTCAGGAAAAAGCGCAGGGCTTTGCCGGCCAGCGGATGGTTGCCGTCGAGAAAGACCGTGGGGCCCTTGATCTTGGTGACGGTGAAGGCCTGCTGCGTCCCGTCGTCGTTGTACCCGTCCAGCTGGCCGCCCAACTTGATGCCGGGCGGGAACTCGCTCTTGGGGATGGTGCGCACCAGCCGCTCGTCGCGCTCGCCGAACGCGTCGGCCGGCTGGAGGTTGAGGGTCACTTGGTAGCCCACGTCCTGGCCGTCCAGGGCGGCCTCGATCTTCGGCAGCGTGTTTTCATAGCCACCGTGCAGGTAGACCATGGGGTCGCGGCTGTCCTCGATCAGCTTGCCCTGGGCGTCGACGATCCGGTAGCGCAGCGTCACCACCGTGTCTTTTTCGATTTTCATGGGCCCGATTCTGCCGCCAACGGGGCGGCGAAATGAAAAGGGCCCCGCTGCCTTGGCAGCCGGGGCCCGTTCAACGGGCGTTGCGCGTCAGGCCGGGGTCGCCTGCTTTTGGGCCGCCCGGTTCTTCTCGAGTTGCGCATCCACGAGCTTCACTGTCTCGTCGAGCACCGGCGAGCTGCGGCCCTTGCCTTTCGCGACCAGTTGCACCAACTTGTCGACCCGCTCGATATAGGGCGCCCCACCGTACAGCGCACGGGCCGCGGAAGACGGGCTTTGCAGCGACAGGGCGGCATTGGCGTATTTCTCGAATGGCACCAGGTCTTTCGGGTCGGCGCCGAGGTCGGTGCACAGCTTCACGACCCATTGGTACATGTCGCGCGTGGCGTTGATGTCGCTGTGCACGGCGTCCTTGATCGCTCGCATGCCGTCCTTGGTGACGCAACGGTAATTGCCAGCCATCAGCATCGCCCACTTGGCCAGCGGCACGAACACCGAGTCGTGAACCTTCAGCTTCACCGGCAGTTCGAGCTTGTCGGGGCCGAAGCGGATCGCCTCGATGTCGGCTTCGAGCTGACGCAGGATGGCAGTGTGCTGGTCGGACTCGAAGCGGGCCGACTTGAAGTTGGTCGGCAGCCGCACCTGCAGCACGTTCACCTTTTCCTCCGGCGGCCGGAAGGCCTGCGGATCGGGACTGCACAGCGTCATGAAGGCCGGGTCGAAACCGTCCCACACCGTCGGATCGGTATAGGCCGCGCGGCAGGCATCGACGTCGATGCCGGGGACGCGCTTCAGATAGGTCAGCGGCGGCATGTTCATGATCGACATGCACGGCACCTTGGCCTTCGCGACGGCAGCCAGCAGTTCGCGCACGCCGGGCGCGCGGTACTGCGGCTCCTGCATCGCCAGCGCAACCAGGTCGTAGTCGGCGGGATTGGCCGATTGCGGGCCGCCGGCCGAGATCGTTCCAGGCATCGTGCGGGAATCCAGTTCGACCAGGCCAGCGCGCCCCTTCACCGGCATGCGCACCCGGATGCCCTCGGCGTTGATCAGGTCGGCCTCGGCCGGCAGGCAGATCAGCTTCACCGTGTGGCCGGCCAGCAGCAGCTTGGCACCCAGCAGGGAGCCGTAGGAAGCGCCCAGGATCAGGATCTTGTACTTTGTCGTCATAAAAACCTTTCTCACAATGTGCAAGCACTGTAGGGCAAGTGCGTTGCCAGGGGAAGGCCAATGGCGGTTGAAGTACCCGGGACGTTTGTAGACGTAATCAGAAAGACGGGCCTGCCGGCCTGGGCGGCCTGATGCGCCGGCCATCCGTCGGAAAATCTGTGCTGCCCCGCAGCATGCCCGTCATCGCGCCGGATGACCGCTGACTGGGCCGAGGAGACGTCGGGGCAGAATACGAGGCCGCCCATACCGGACCCACGCCGGCCCGCATTGAAAGCAACATGACGACATCGAACATCGAACAAGTAGCCCAGGCCCTGCTCGCCGCCCGGCGCGACCAAACCCCCTGCGATGCCTCCGCCCTCGCTGCTGTGCTGCGCGATGCGGCCGATGCGTACGCGGTACAGGAGCGCGTCGCCCGCGGTCTGGCGCCGCAACCGCTGGGCTTTCCGCGCTTCTGGAAATCCGGCGGTCCGTCGCGCGAAGCTGTCCTCACGCATGCCGCGCTGCCGGCTCAAGGCGTTTGGGCCAGCCCCGCCGACGCCGCCGGATGGCATTTCAACATCCGCCTGATCGAGGCGGAGATCGCCCTGCGGCTGGGACGCGATGTCACCCCGGCGCAAGCCACCACGCTGACCCCGGATGCCACGGCCGGACTGGTCGATGCCATGACCGTGGCGATCGAGATCGTCGATTCACGCTGGCAACAGGGTGCCGCCGCGCCGGCTCTGCTCAAGCTGGCCGACCTGCAGGCCCATGGTGCCCTGGTGCTGGGGTCATGGGAGCCGTTCGCGCCGCGCGACTGGTCGGCACAACGCTGTACTGTGCAGATCGGAAACCGCGCCGTCGTCGAGCGGCGCGGCACCCATTCAATGGGCGATCCGGCCTGGCTGCTGCCGACCTGGCTGCGCCATGCCACTCGCGCAGGTCAGACCGTGCCCGCCGGCACCGTGGTCACCACCGGGACCTGGTGCGGCATGCTGCCGGCCGAGGCGGGCGACCGCGTCCTGGTTCGCTTCGACGGGATCGGCGAAGCCTCGGTCCAGTTGTAGCGCGTGGGTGCCGGTCGGCGGGCACCTTCGCCTCAGACCTCTTCCTTCACGCGGTACTGCGAAGCCAACTGCGCCTGCACCGTCGGCGGCACCTGCTCGTAGTGGCTGAAGGCCAGCGTGTAGCGGCCCTGGCCGCCCGTCAGCGCGTTCAGCCGCGACTGATAGCTTGATAGTTCAGCCAGGGGTGCCAGAGCCACCACCGCCAGGGCGCCACTGGCCGAGGTGGTGCCGCTGACCTGGGCCCGGCGCGACGCCAGGTCGCCCGTGATGTCCCCGATGTTCTGCTCGGGCGCCGTGATCTCCACATTGACGATGGGCTCCAGCACGCTCGGACGCGCCGCCTGCACCGCCGCCTGCACGGCCTTCTTGCCGGCCTGGATGAACGCGATCTCCTTGCTGTCCACCGTGTGGTGCTTGCCGTCATAGACGATCACGCGCAGGTCGACCACCGGATAGCCCGCCACCACGCCGGCCTCGAGGGCCATCCGCACGCCCTTCTCCACGGCCGGCATGA
>JAAOZX010000400.1 GCA_012274225.1 Comamonadaceae bacterium
ACACTGCGGTGTTGTCGAATCGGTCGTGGCGGTGCAGCGCCAGGGCCAGCCCAGGGGCATCGCCGGCACCGCGGTCACCCCGGGCATGGCCATCGGCGGCGTGGTGGGCGGTTTGGTCGGCAATCAGGTGGGTCACGGCGGGGGCCGCGCCGCAGCCACGGTGCTTGGCGCGGCGGGAGGCGCCTATGCCGGTCACGCGATCGAGAAGAACCGCATCAAGTACACGGCCTATGTGATGCACATCCGGATGCACGACGGATCGATGCGCACCATCGAGCAGCGCACCGCCCTGCGGAAGGGCGCCGCGGTGATCGTCGAGGGCAACACCGCACGCCGGGCGTCGACCGCAGCCGCGCACGGCTGACGCGTTCCAAGGGCCACCTGGCATTGGCACACGCCGCTGTGACTAGCTGCCGCTCTGGTCGACGTACTCCTGCTCGAGGAGCAGGGCCTGGGCCGCCGCGAGCCGGGCCACCGGCACGCGCGGGCCGGAGCACGACACGTAGGTGATCCCGATGTGGTGACAGAAGTGGATCGAAACGGGGTCGCCGCCGTGCTCGCCGCAGATGCCGACCTTGAGATCCGGCCGCGTCTCGCGCCCTTTGGTGACGGCCATCTTCATCAGCTGGCCCACCCCCTTGATGTCCAGCACCTCGAACGGGTTGTCCTGCAGGATGCCCGTCTCGTTGTACGCCGGCAGGAACTTGTTTTCCGCGTCCTCGCGACTGAACGAGAACGTGGCCTGGGTGAGATCGTTGGTGCCGAACGAGAAGAACTCGGCGGTCTCCGCCATGCGCCCCGCGCGCAGGCAGGCCCGCACGACCTCGAGCATCGTGCCGAACTTGAACTTCACGTCGATGCCGTGCGTCAGCTCCACGATCTTGTGGATGCGTTCGACGTAGCTGTGGATGCGCTTGAGCTCCTCCACCGTCGCCACCTGCGGCACCATGATCTCGGGGTGGATCTCGGTGCCTTCCCGGGCGCAAAGCGCTGCCGCTTCGAGAATCGCCCGGATCTGCATCGAATAGATTTCCGGGTAGCTGATGCCCAGGCGAACGCCCCGATGCCCCATCATCGGGTTGACCTCCTCCAGCGCGCGCACCTTCTTCAGGATCGCTTCCTTCCGGTGGATCACGTCGTCTTCGAGGTGCGAATCCTCGAAGGCGTGCAGCCCCACGACGAGCTTGGACAGGCCGTCGGCGTATTGCTGGTAGAGCTTCGGGTTGAGCAACTTGAGCGTATCGGGCAGCTCCTTCAGCGCCTTGATGCTGTCCATCATCTGGTGCAGGTGTGCGATCTCGAGTTCCAGTTGCGCAGCGGACGGCAGGAATTCGTGCATCGGCGGGTCGAGCAGGCGCACCGTGACGGGCAGCCCCCGCATCGCCTTGAAGATTTCCCTGAAGTCGGCTCGCTGGATCGGCAGCAGGCGATCGAGCGCGGCCTGCCGCTCCTCGTGGGTTTCGGCCAGGATCATCTCCTGCACGATGGGCAGGCGGTCGGTGCTGTTGAACATGCGTTCGGTGCGCACCAGCCCGATGCCGCTGGCGCCGAACTTCCGCGCGCGGAGCGCATCCTCCGGCGTGTCCGCATTGGCCATGACCTTCAGGGTCGCCACCTCGTCCGCCCATGCGAGCAGCGTGACCATCTCGTCCAGGAACTTGGCTTCCACCGTCGGAACCTCGCCTGCGTAGACGTGGCCGGTGCCGCCGTCGATCGTGATCACGTCGCCTTCGTGCAGCGTCGTCTCGCCGATCGTCGCGTTGCGCGCCTTGTCGTTGATCGCGATCTGCTCGCACCCCGAGACGCAGGGCTTGCCCATGCCGCGCGCGACCACCGCGGCGTGCGAGGTCTTGCCCCCACGGCTGGTGAGAATTCCCTGCGCGTGGAAGAAGCCGTGGATGTCCTCCGGCTTGGTCTCCTCGCGCACCAGGATCACCCGTTCGCCCGCCAGGCCCTTGGCCTCCGCCGAGTCGGCGTCGAACACGATCTTCCCGGACGCCGCGCCGGGTGAGGCGGGCAGCCCCTGTGCCAGCGACTTGCCGTGGAAGTCCGGCGAGAGCTGCGGTACCAGCAGCTGCTGCAGCACCGTGGGCTCGACGCGCAGCAGGGCCCGCTCCCTGGAGATCAGACCCTCGCGGTGCATCTCGACCGAGGTCCGCACCATCGCCCGCGCGTTCATCTTGCCGTTGCGGGTCTGCAGGCAGTAGAGCTTTCCCTTCTCGATCGTGAACTCGAAGTCCTGCACCTCGTGGTAGTGCGACTCCAGCCGGCTGCGAAGTTCCAGCAGCTGGGCGTAGATCGGCGGCATTTCCGTTTCCAGCTCGGCGATCGGCCTGGGCGTGCGAATGCCCGCGACCACGTCCTCGCCCTGCGCGTCGACCAGGTACTCACCGTAGATCAGGTTCTCGCCCGTGCCGGGGTTGCGCGTGAATCCCACGCCGGTGCCGGAATCGCTACCCATGTTTCCGAACACCATGGTGCAGATGTTGACCGCCGTGCCATTGGCCAGCTGCGGCGTGATCTTGAACTGCCGGCGATAGTCGACCGCGCGCTTGCCCATCCAGGAACGAAAGACGGCGCCCACCGCGATCTCGAGTTGTTCCTGCGGATCCTGCGGGAACGGCTTTCCGGAATGGCCCTTGATGATCTCGAGGAATTCCCGGGCCAGTTCCTGCAGGTGCGCCGCGTCGAGGTCGAGGTCCGACCGTGCCCCGTACTTGCGCTTGACAACTGCCATCCGCTGGTCGAAGTGCTCGTCCGCCACGCCGAGGGCGATCTTGCCGAACAGCTGGATGAAGCGGCGATAGGCGTCGTAAGCGAACCGCTCATTGCCAGTCTGACGGATCAGGCCCTGCAGCGCGGACTCGTTCAAACCAAGATTGAGAATGGTGTCCATCATGCCCGGCATGGACATCGCCGAACCCGAGCGCACCGAAACGAGCAGCGGGTTCGTGCCGCCACCGAACTCCTTGCCGGTCTTCTTCTCCAGCGTCTTCATGTGGGCGCGGATGTCGTCCATCAGGCCCGCGGGAAGCTGGTTCTTCTCGAGGTAGACGAGGCATGCTTCGGCACTGATGACGAATCCGGGCGGAACGTTCAGGCCCATCTGCGTCATCTCGCACAGGTTCGCCCCTTTCCCCCCGAGCAGCATCTTGTTCTTGCCGTCGCCATCTTCAAATGCGTAGATGTAATTCCTGCGGTCCATTCTCAGCCTCCTCAAGCCAGTTTCTGCAAACTCAGGTGGTCGCGCGCGCGCGCATAACCGCAAGAGCCACGTGGTTTCTGGCACGATCGTAGACGATCTCAGTCCCGCTCATCCGTCCAGGCACCCGGCTCGACCGGGCGCGCAGGTTCCACGCGGCGATTTCGTCGTGACCGCTTCGAGCCGGGGACGGCCCTGCTCCCCTGTGGCGGAGATGCCGCGCCAGCCGCCTATGCCGGCGAAGGGAGGGCGCTAACTGAGCCCACCCACGCTGCGCCGGGTCTTGCCGGTGCCGGCGCCGGAATCGGTCAGCACGTAATAGCGAAATTCCGACCCCATGTCTTCGAAGGTCGGCGGGTTCGGGTCCTCGAAAACCACCCGGCCGTTCGGTGCGAGCACCTGGACCGAGGAGCTGGTGCCCGTCTTCGATTGCCCGGCGTCTGCGCCGGTCTGCGCAGCGGCCTCGGCCTGCTGCCCCAGCCCTTGATCCTCGACCACTGCCTGCAGCCACCGCGCCAGCGGAGCGGCGCCCGCGCGCGCCGCCGCACGTCCGGCGCCCAGCTCGATGCGGAAGTAGCCGTCGGCGTCGGTCTTGCCGCTGCCGCGCTGGACGGCCTTGGAGCCGCCCTCGCCTGGCACTTGCAGCTGGACCGCATAGCCCACCGCGGAGGCGCCATCGGCGTCGGTCACATAACCGTGGAACACGCCTTCCTGCTGGAAGGTCTGTGCGAGCCGGCCCGCCACCTCGCCGCCGGCAACCACGGCAGCCCCCAGTTCGTCGAAGCGGGCAGCGCGCTCCAGAGCGCGGCCGACCCGTTCATCGTCTACGCCATGACGCGCCGCCAGGCGCTCGGCCTCGCGCTGCTGCGACTGCACCATCCCGGCGAGCAGCGCCTGCTGCAGGGCCAGCACCTGCGGCCCCACGGCGAACGCGCGCGCGAAAGCGCCCGCCATGCCACCCACGTGGGCGGCATCCTCCACCCGGGCCTGGTCGCGGGTGCGCGCGTCGCTGAACCTGCTGCTGCTTCGGGTGTCACGGGTGGCCATGGCGGGCTCCTCGGTTCGGGTTGGAGGTCAGGAATGCTTCATCGCGGTCTGCACGCCGAGCGCAACCTGGCCGATCACGCGGCTCTGGTCGCCGCAGGCGTTGGCGCAGAAGGCTTCGGCCAGCACCAGGTTGTGGTGCACCGCACGCCTCAGCCCCATCGCCGTGATGCAGTGCGTGGACTGGTTGTCGGCCGCCGTGTTCAGCAAGGCCAGACTCATCAGGGAGCGCACCGCCCGACCCCAGGTCTCGGCCAGCCGGTTGTCGCTGGTGCGCACCGTGCTGCCCAAGGCCAGCAGGTCGGCCATCACGAGCCGCTGCTGGGTGTGGTATTCGAACTGGTTGTCGCAGGCAGCCACGTCGTCCAGGGAGATGAGCAGCGTGGACGCGAGGTCCAGCCCGCGCGGCGCGTCGGCCATCAGGAACGAGACCTGGTTGTCGTCGAACATCAGCTTGCCGGTCGGCAGCCGCGGCCACAGGCCGGGCATGAAGCGGGACAGCCGCGACATGTTGCAGATCAGGGTGGCGGTGG
>JAAOZX010000401.1 GCA_012274225.1 Comamonadaceae bacterium
CTATGTCATCGAGACGCCTGAAGAATAAAGTTTGCATCATCACCGGAGGTGCCCAGGGCATCGGCCTGGCCACGGCCCTCAAGTTCGCCCGCGAAGGTGCGCACCTGGCGATCTGGGACGTACAGCAGCAGCGCATCGACGAGGCCGTGCAGCAATGCCGTGACGCGGACACGCAGGCCGAGGGCTATATGGTCGACGTGACGCAGCGGACCATGGTCGACGCGGCGACCGAAGGCGTCAAGGCGCGCTTCGGCCGCATCGACGTGCTGGTCAACAACGCCGGCATCACCCAGGACGCGCGGTTGCAGAAGATGACCCTGGAGCAATTCGACCGGGTCATCGATGTCAATCTGCGCGGCGTTTTCCACGTCTCCCAGGCGGTGGCCGACACCATGGTGGCGCAGGGCGCCGGGGTGATCCTAAACGCCAGTTCCGTGGTCGGCCTGTACGGCAATTTCGGCCAGACCAATTACGCCGCCAGCAAGTTCGGCGTGATCGGTTTCACCAAGACCTGGAGCCGGGAACTCGGGCCCAAGGGCGTGCGCGTGAACGCTGTCGCCCCCGGGTTCATCCGCACGCCGATCCTGGACAGCATCCCGGAGAAGGTGCTGGAAGAAATGAAGCACCGGGTGCCGCTGCACCGACTCGGCACGCCCGAGGAGATCGCCAACGTGTACTGCTTCCTGGCCAGCGACGAAGCCAGCTACGTCAACGGCGCCGTGATCGAGGTTTCCGGCGGCATGACGGTCTAGGCCCCGCCAGCCCGGCGTCGGCCTTTTACTTGACTCCGGCAATCAATTGCCTGACCATGTCAGGCATGAAGACCGCCCCTGCCACGGTCGCGCCGGTCCAGGTCAAGGCCGTGCGCGGGTTCAACCGCTTCTACACCCAGCGCATCGGGGTGCTCGACCCCTACCTCGGCAGCGAGCTGTCGCTGACCGAGGTGCGGGTGCTGTACGAACTGGCCCATCGCGACCAGCCCGCCGCCAGCGAACTGGGGCGCGACCTGGCGCTGGACGCGGGGTATCTCAGCCGCATCCTGCGCCGCTTCGAAGAGCGCGGCTGGCTGGCGCGATCGCCCTCGCCCGCCGACGCCCGGCAAACCCTGTTGCGCCTCACCGATGCCGGTTACCAGGCCTTTGCCCCGCTGCAGCAGCAGTCAAGGGACGAGGCGGCGGCGCTGCTCGCCGGGCTGGCCGCGTCGGAGCGCGACCGGCTGATCGCCGCCATGGCCACGGTGCAGCGCTTGCTGGACCCCGCCCACTCCGCTCACCGCGGCACCGTGGTGCTGCGCGACCCGGTCCCCGGCGACATGGGCTGGGTGGTGCAGCAGCACGGCGAAATCTACTGGCGCGAGTACAAGTTCGACAGCGAATTCGAAGGACTGGTCGCGAGCGTCGCCGCCAAGTACCTGCAGAACTTCGATGCGGCGCACGACAAGGGCTGGATCGCCGAGATCGGCGGCGAGCGCGTGGGCTCGGTTTTCGTGGTGCGGCGCTCGAAGAGCGTGGCGCAATTGCGCCTGCTGATCCTCACCCCGGCGGCGCGCGGCCGGGGCCTGGGCCAGCGCCTGACCGACGAGTGCATCGCATTCGCCCGCGGCAAGGGCTACCGCAAGCTGACGCTGTGGACCCAGAGCCACCTGCTCGCGGCGCGCGCGATCTACCGCTCGCGCGGCTTCCAGGTTGCCAAGACCGAGCCTTATGCGGCCTTCGGGCAGCAGATGGTCAGCGAAGTGTGGGAGCTGAAGCTATAGTCACCGCCACAAAGATGAACTGGCCGCTCGTCGCCGCGGCCGCCACCGGCATGCAGGTGGGCGCGGCCACCGTGGCTTCGCGCTTCGCCGTGGGCGAAGTGCCGCCGCTGACGCTGGCCATGCTGCGCTACGCGATCGGCTTTTGCTGCCTGTTGCCATTCGCGTGGCGCGGTGCGCGCGAGCTGTTCGGCCACTGCGCCGCCCCGCCGGTCAACGCCAGCCGCGTGCGCGACCTGCTCGCGATGGCGGCACTGGGCATAGGACAGTTCGGCGTGCTGATCGCGCTGCTCAATTTCGGGCTGCAGCACATCGCAGCGGCGCAAGCGGCGCTGATCTTCAGCCTGTTTCCGCTGCTCACGCTGCTGTTCGCGGCGGCGCTGGGCCGCGAGCGCATCACGTGGCAGCTGGCCGCGGGCGTCGTGCTCACCATCGCCGGCGTCGCGCTGACGCTCACGCCCAAGCTCGGCGCGCCGGGCGGTGGAAACTGGTGGGGCGAACTCGCGGTGGCAGCGTCGGCGGCGACGGGCGCGCTGTGCAGCGTTCTGTACCGCCCCTATCTGCGGCGTTACCCGACGGTGCCGGTGTCGGCCTTCGCGATGCTGGCCTCGGTGCTGTTCCTGGCCGTGCTGGCCGCCGGCGAGCACTGGCCGGCCCGCGTCGGCAGCTTCAGCCCCTCCGCCTGGGGCGCCGTTGTCTTCATCGGCGTGTCCAGCGGCGTCGGCTATTTCTGGTGGCTGTACGCGCTCAAGCACGAGTCGCCGACCCGGGTGACGGTGTTCCTGGGCCTCAACCCGGTGACCGCCGCGCTGCTGGGATGGGCCTTGCTGGGCGAAGCCCTGCCCGCCGCCGCTTTCGGCGCGCTGGCATTGACCGTGGCGGGGCTGTGGATCGCGACTCGCGGTCCGAGGTCGGCCGCGTCCTGACGCCGGCAACCGGACGGCGGGACGCCATAATCGCCGGCATGATGTCATCGCCCGAGGCGCCGATCGCCGCGCCAGCCACGCCGGCCCGCTCGCAACCCGCTTCGCTCTCCGACCTGTTTTTCTCATTCACCTTCCTGGCCTTGCAGGGTTTCGGCGGCGTGCTGGCGGTGGTCCAGCGCGAGTTGGTCGAGAAGAAGCACTGGATGACGCGCGACGAATTCGTCGAGGACTGGGCGGTGGCGCAGATCCTGCCGGGCCCCAACGTCATCAACCTTGCCTTGATGATCGGCGACCGCCACTTCGGACTGCGCGGCGCCGTGGCCGCCGTGGCCGGCATGCTCACTTTCCCGCTGGTGCTGGTGCTGTGCCTGGCGCTGGTCTACACCCATTACGCGGCGTTGCCGCAGGTGGCCGGCGCCTTGCGCGGGATGGGCGCGGTGGCTGCCGGCCTGATCACCGCCACCGGCCTGAAGCTCGCCAGCGCCTTGCTCAAACATCCGCTGGGCCTGCCGCTGTGCATCGCGCTGGGTGCGGCGACATTCATCTCGATCGCGCTGCTGCGCTGGCCGCTGGTCTGGGTGCTGCTGGTGCTGGGCGGCCTGTCGTGCCTGCTGACCTATCGCAAGTTGGGCGAGGCCAGGCCATGACCATCACGATGAGCGTCGCGGACTGGTTCTCCCTGTTCCTGCACTACTTCCTGCTGTCGCTGCTGACCGTCGGCGGCGCCATCAGCGCCGCGCCCGACATGCACCGCTACCTGGTCGACGGACAGGGCTGGCTCACCGACCCGCAGTTCAGCGCCTCGATCGCGATCGCCCAGGCCGCGCCGGGCCCCAATGTGCTGTTCGTCGCCCTGATGGGATGGAACGTCGGGCTGAACGCGGGGGGCCTGGGCACAGCCTTCATGGGGATGGCGCTGGCGATGGCCGGCATCATGGTCCCCAGCAGCGCCCTCACCTACTTCGCCACCCGCTGGGGCCACGAGAACCGCCAGCTGCGCGGCGTGCGCGCCTTCAAGCAGGGCATGACCCCGATCGTGATCGCGCTGCTGGTCGCCACCGGCTGGATCCTGGCCACCGGCAGCAGCTACGCCTTTCGCAACTGGCCGGTGTGGCTGGTGACGATCGTGTCGGCCCTCATCGTCTGGCGAACCAAGCTGCACCTGCTGTGGCTGCTCGGCATTGGCGCGCTGCTCGGGTGGATGGGCTGGGTCTGAGCAGTCCCGGGGCCTCGGGGTCAGGCGATGTCTTCGTGAATGCAGAGGTAGTTGCCTTCGGTGTCCTTGAACCAGGCGGCCTTTTCCGAGCCCAGGACACAGACATGGTTCAAGGGCTTCAGCCCGGGAAAGTCGTAGTCCTCGAACACCACCCCGGCTCGTTTCAGCGTGTCTATGGCGGAGACGACATCGGGAACCTGGAAACTGATCGCCGTGTGATCGGCGCGGGTCCCGCCTTCTTTCGGAAACAGCGCGATCACGGCACCGCCGCCGCATGAATAGACGAACTTTCCGTCCGGCTTCAAGCCACCTGGCTTGAGGCTCAGCTTGTTCTCGTAGAAGTTCCTGGGCCCGTTTCATGTCGATGACGGGCAGGATGGTGGTCACAGGCGCGCTCGATAACATGAGGCTCTCCTTGCCGGTCGGGCCGGCGAGTCGGCGAAGACGCTGGAGGCGCAACGATACGGCGATTGCTGCCGGAAAGCCAGTGGCGCCAGGCGGCCTACGCGTCCAGGATCAGCTGGGTCTGCGTGACCACCGCGCACAGCCTGCCTTCGGCCGACCGGATCGTCGTCTGCCAGACCATGGTGGTCCGCCCGCGATGCAGCGCGGTGCACTCTCCCACCACCGTGGTCTCCACTTTGGCCGCGCCGATGAACTTGGTGCTGGAATCGGTCGTCGTGGTGCGCTTGCCCGTGGGCATGTTCAGCACCGTGCCGACAGCGCCCAGGGTATCGGCAAAAGCCATGTAGGCGCCTCCGTGCAGGACCTGCCCGGTGGTGCAGAGGTCCGGACGGACCCGCAGCTCGCCGACCACGCGTTCGGGCGCCAGCTCGACAAGGCGCACGCCCATCAGTCCGGGAAAGAGCGGCTCCAACAACCGCTGGATCGAATCCATCGAGAGCATGGTGTCTCCTTGATCAATGGCCGGTGTGGCCGCTGCCCTGCAGCGCGCGCCAATAGGCCGGTTCCTCCGAAATCGTATTGTGGCCGGCGCCAGCCGTCACGGCGCTCCGGCCGTTTCCTCGGCCGTTGCCGCCTGCGCAGCCTCACGCAAGCGCTTGGCGCGAAGCACACGCCAGCGCCAGCGTGCCAGGCTCACTGCGTAGGC
>JAAOZX010000068.1 GCA_012274225.1 Comamonadaceae bacterium
AGATCGCCGCCCACCGGGTCATAGACGACGTCCGGTCCCTTGCCGCCGGTCGCGGCCTGGATGGCGTCGCGCAGTTTTTCGCGGCTGTAGTTGATCGTCGCGTCGGCGCCGATCGTCCGGCACAGCTCGCACTTCTCGTCCGACGAGGCGGCAGCGATCACGCGGGCCCCCAGGGCCTTGCCCACCTGAATGGCCGAAGTGCCGACGCCCCCGGCAGCACCGAGCACCAGCAGTGTTTCGCCGGGCTTGAGTTGCGCCCGGTCCACCAGAGCGTGATGCGACGTCGCATAGGTCATGATGAATGCGGCGCCGTCGACATGGGGAAAGCTCGGCGGCAGCGGAACGCAAAGCTGGGCCGCAGCGACGGTGTGGGTGGCAAAGCCGCCAGTGCCCGACAGGCAGGCCACGCTCTGGCCCACCTTCAGCCGGTCGACACCGTCGCCCACCGCTTCGACGATGCCTGCGTACTCGGCCCCGGGAACGAACGGCAACGGCGGCTTGATCTGGTACTTGTTCTGGACGATCAGCAGGTCGGGAAAGTTCAGGCTGGCCGCCTTGATCGCGATCAACACTTCGCCGGCCTTGGGCTGGGGCGTCGGCACTTCCTTCCATTGCAGCGCGTCCACGCCCACCGGATTCTCGCAAAGCCAAGCTTGCATCGCATTCCTTCGATTCAAAAGCCGAAATGATACGGCGCATGAAATAGCCGCGCTGGTCTCTGCTGCGCCCGCCCGCGCCTCTACAATCGCGGCATCCACCCACCCATGAAAATACTGATCTCGAATGATGACGGCTACCAGGCGCCGGGAATCGTGGCGCTGCACGAGGCCATCCAGGACCTCGGAGACGTCGAGGTCGTGGCGCCGGAGCACAACAACAGCGCCAAGTCGAATGCGTTGACATTGCATTCGCCGCTGTACGTGCACCAGGCGGCGAACGGCTTTCGCTATGTCAACGGAACGCCGGCCGATTGCGTGCATGTCGCGCTCACCGGCTTGCTGGGCTACCGGCCCGACCTGGTGGTGAGCGGAATCAACAACGGCGCCAACATGGGTGACGATACGATCTACTCCGGAACGGTGGGTGCCGCGATGGAGGGCTATCTGTTCGGCATCCCGGCGATTGCGTTTTCCCAGACGCAAAAGGGTTGGGCGCACCTCGATGCGGCGGCTCGCAAGGCCCGGGAACTGGTGCGGCGGGTGCTGGCGGGCCCGATCACGTGGGACGCACCCTGGCTGCTCAATGTCAACATCCCGAACTTGCCGGAGGGTGATCTCAAGCCGTTCCGGATCTGCCGGCTGGGGCGCCGCCATGCGGCCGAGAAGGTGATATCGCAGACCAGTCCGCACGGCGAGACCATGTACTGGATCGGCGGCGCCGGACCGGCCAAGGACAGCGCGGAAGGAACCGATTTTCACGCCACTGCCCAAGGCCATATTTCCATCACCCCGCTGAAGGTCGACCTCACCGATCACGACGGCCTGTCCATGTGGGCCGGGGTGGCGGCCTGGCCAGCCTCGGGCGAGGCGGGCGGCTGAATGTCCCGGCGACCCGGCTTTCCGGTGCGGCTCGAGGGCTCGGCGGCTTGCACGCCCGCCGTTACCCACACGCCTGCGCCGGTGCAGGTGCAGGTGCAGGTGGGCAGCGGCTCCGGCCGGCCGGGCGGCATCGGGCTGGATTCGCAGGCGGTGCGCGCGCGAATGGTGCAACGATTGGCGGCCCATGGCATAGCCGATGCGCAGGTCATGGCCGCCATGGGCGCGGTCGAGCGGCATCGCTTCGTCGACACGGCGTTGGTCAACCAGGCCTATGAGGAAACCAGTTTGCCGATCGGCCTGGGCCAGACCATATCGAAGCCCAATGTGGTGGGACGAATGATCGAGCTGTTGCTGGGCGGGGCCAAGGGCCCGGACGGCCGGCTCGGCCGCGTGCTGGAGATCGGAACCGGCTGCGGCTATCAGGCGGCGGTGCTGAGCCGGGTGGCAACGGAGGTTTACAGCATCGAGCGCCTGCGCGGACTGCACGAACGGGCGCGCGGCAATCTGCGTCACTTCCGATTGCCGAACGTCCACCTCCTGTTTGGCGACGGGATGGCGGGGTACGCCAAGGGCGCGCCCTATGCCGGGATCATCGCCGCGGCCGGCGGCGAGGCGGTGCCGCCGGCGTGGATCGAACAGCTGGCGGTCGGCGGGCGCATCGTTGCGCCGATGCTGATGCCTGGCGGACGCCAGGCCTTGCTGGTGATGGAGAAGACAGCCCGTGAAATGAAACAGACTGTGCTCGAGCCGGTTCACTTTGTCCCCCTAAAATCGGGCATCGCCTGAAGGAACACACAGATGCTCGAGTTGCGTGGACGGGGATTGCTGTGGGCAGTGGTGCTGGCGGCCGGTGTATTGGGCGGATGCGCTTCCGGCCCGCGCAAGCCCGCGCCGGTGGAAGACCGCAGTCCCGTGCCGATCGGCCAGCCGCAGCCCGTCCCGGCGGCAGATGCGGCCAAGCCCGTGCCGTTGCCCGAGATCGCGAACAAGCCGGGTTACTACACCGTGCGACCCGGCGACACGCTGATCCGCATAGCGCTGGACAGCGGCCAGAACTGGCGCGACGTGGCGCGCTGGAACAATATCGAGAATCCCAACATCATCGAAGTCGGCCAAGTGCTGCGTGTCACCCCGCAGGCCCCCGCCGCCAACGAAGTTGCCATTGCGCGGCCGGTCGCCCCGAGCGTGATCGTGCCCGTTCCGGTCTCGCCTTCCTCGGCGGCCAGCGCTGGGCGCGCGCCCGCGCCTGCGCCCCTGGTGGCGAGCGTGCCGCCGGTTACTCCCGCGCCCGCGCCGTCCGGCGAAGAGGAAGTGCCCTGGGGCTGGCCGACCGCGACGGGAGGGGCGATCGTGGCGGGCTTCGACGAACAGCGCAACAAGGGCGTGGATATCGCCGGCAAGCCCGGAGACCCGGTGCTGGCATCGGCCGATGGACGGGTGGTCTATGCCGGCGCGGGTTTGCGCGGCTACGGCAACCTGATCATCCTGAAGCACAACAATACATTTCTCTCCGCGTACGCACACAACCAGACCCTGTTGGTCAAGGAGGACCAGACGGTCCGCAAGGGCCAGAAGATTGCTGAGATGGGCAGCAGTGACGCCGACCGCGTCAAGCTGCATTTCGAGATCCGGCGGCAGGGCAAGCCAGTGGATCCGGTGCGGTACCTGCCAGCGAGAAGCCAGTGAAACACAACGAACACAACAAGACCTCCCCGCCGGGTTCGAAAGGGCGCGGCGCCGGGCATGGCGAGGCCCACCCGACCGCATCCGCTGGACGGGGTGACGACAGCGATCAGCATCTGACCCGCGAGGCCCCGGCGGAGGTGGCGGGCGAATCGAGCGACACGCTGACGCTCTACCTGCGCGAGGTGCGGCGCACCGAACTGTTCACCGCCGGACAGGAATTCGAAACCGCGACGCGGGCCCGGGCGGGCGATTTCGAGGCCCGGCAGTCGATGATCGAGCACAACCTGCGGCTGGTCGTCAGCATCGCCAAGGCCTACCTGGGGCGCGGCGTGCCGCTGTCGGACCTGATCGAGGAAGGCAATCTGGGGCTGATGCACGCGATCGACAAGTTCGAGCCAGATCGCGGTTTCCGTTTTTCCACTTATGCCACCTGGTGGATCCGCCAGTCGGTGGAGCGCGCCGTGATGAACCAGGGCCGCGTCATCCGCTTGCCGGTGCACATCGTGCGTGAACTGCAGCAGGTGCTGCGTGCGCGACGCACGCTGGAAAACGACCCCGGGTTCGCCGCCAGCCGCCACGGCTTCGAAGGCGAGGGCGTTCGCGTCGAGGATGTGGCGGCCCTGCTGGGCCGCGAAGTGCAGGACGTGGCCGAGTTGCTCGCCATGGCGGAAACGCCGAAGTCCCTGGACGCGGTCATGGACCGCTCGGATGACGAGCACACCCTGGGCGACTCGATGGCCGACGACTTGGCGATCGACCCCACCGGGATCACCCAAAGTCACGAGGTTGAGCAACTCCTGAACAACTGGATCGATGCCTTGTCGTTGCGCGAGAAGGAAGTGCTCGAAGGCCGCTTCGGCCTGCACGATCGCGATCCCGAGACGCTGGAGGTGCTCAGCGACCGCCTCGGACTGACGCGCGAGCGGGTGAGGCAGATCCAGAACGAGGCGCTGCACAAGCTCAAGCGCCACATGGTCCGCAACGGGATCGGCAAGGACTCCCTGTTCTAGGCGGCATCGGGCGGGACGCCCGTGCGCCCCTGATACAGTCGCCGAATGAGTTGGCCCGTCCTGGTGTTCGACATCGAATCCATTCCGGATGTGGCCGGCCTGCGCCTGCTTCGCGGCAGCCCGGCGGACAGCACCGACCAAGAGGTCTATGCGGGCTGGTTGCGGGACCGCCAGGAGAAAGGCCAGACCGACTTCATGCCACTGCACTTGCAGCGGGTGCTGGTGATCAGCTGCGTCTTCCGCAACGCCGACGGCTTGCGCGTCCATTCGTTCGTTGACCGCGACAACGCCAGCGAAGGCAAGGTCATCCAGACTTTCTTCAACGCCGTCGAAAAACACGTGCCGCAGCTGGTGAGCTGGAACGGCGGCGGATTCGACCTGCCCGTCCTGCACTACCGCGGCCTGCGCCACGGCGTGGTGGCCGACACGTACTGGTGCATGGGCGAGGACGGCAGCGCCGACGCCCGCGAATTCAAGTGGAACAACTACATCAGCCGCTACCACATGCGCCACCTGGACTTGATGGACCTGCTGGCGATGTACCAGCCCAAGAACAATGCACCGCTCGACGCCATGGCCAAGCTCTGCGGCTTTCCCGGCAAGCTGGGGATGGACGGATCCCAGGTCTACGCCGCGTTTCTCGAGGGGAAGCTGGAGGACATCCGCCGCTATTGCGAAACCGATGTCATGAACACCTACCTGCTGTACTGCCGCTTCCAGAAGATGCGCGGCGGCTTGACGGAACAGGAGCACGAGCAGGAGATTGCGCTGGTGAAGGCCAGCCTGGGCAACCTGGCGCCTTCCGAGCCGCACTGGCAGGAATACCTGGCGGCCTGGGGCTGACTTCGTGCGCCTGAGACAATTCAGGCATGACAGACGAAGTAGAGAAGCCGGTGACCCTGCCGGAAGGCTGGCTGGCGGTCGACGCCCTGGATATCGACGCGCAGGGTGTGGCGCGGCGGCCCGACGGCAAGGTGGTCTTCATCGAAGGTGCGCTGCCGTTCGAGCTGGTCTCGGCGCGCGTGAATCGCCGCAAGAACAACTGGGAGCAGGCCACGCTCACGCAGATCCACCGTGAATCGTCGCAGCGGGTGCAACCCCGTTGTCCCCACTTCGGGCTGCACGAAGGCGCGTGCGGCGGTTGCAAGATGCAGCACCTGCACGTCGCAGCGCAGGTGGCGATCAAACAGCGCGTCCTGGAAGACAACCTCTGGCATCTCGGCAAGGTGAAGGCCGACACCGTGCTGCGGCCGATCGAGGGGCCGACATGGGGCTATCGGTGGCGCGCCCGCTTCTCGGTGCGGCACGTGCGCAAGAAGGGGACGGTGCTGGTGGGCTTCCACGAGCGCAAGAGCCGCTATGTGGCCGACATGCGCGAATGCCACGTGGTGCCGCCGCACGTCAGCGCGTTGTTGCTCCCGCTGCGCGAGTTGATCGGGTCGCTGGACGCGATCGAAACCTGCCCGCAGATCGAACTGGCATGCGGCGACGACGTGACGGCGCTGGTCCTGCGCCACCTGGAACCGCTCAGCCTTGGCGACGTCGCGAAGCTGAGGGCGTTTTCCGCGGCTCATCCCGGGGTGCAGTGGTGGTTGCAGCCCAAGGGCCCGGAGACCGTCCAGCTGCTGGATGCCGACGGGCCCGATCTGAGCTATCGCCTGCCCGAATTCGGCATCACGATGCCGTTCCGGCCGACTGACTTCACCCAGGTGAATCCGCACATCAACCGCGTGCTGGTGCAGTGCGCGCTGCAATTGCTCGCCGTCCAGCGTGACGAGCGGGTCATCGACTGGTTCTGCGGCCTGGGCAATTTCACGCTGCCGCTCGCCACCCGCGCTGGTTCGGTGCTGGGCATCGAAGGCAGCGACGCGCTGGTGGCGCGCTCCCGCGAGAACTATGAGGGCAACCGGACCCGCGGATCGGACGAGGCAGCGTTGGCGCCCACCCTGTTCGTAGCCCGCAACCTGTTCGTCATGACACCGGAGCAACTGCTGGCTGACGGCACGGCCGACCGCTGGCTGGTCGATCCGCCGCGAGAGGGCGCCTTTGCCCTCATGAAGGCCCTGGCCGACCTGCACCAGCAGACCGAACTGCGCGGCCGGTGGACGCCGCCCCGCCGCATCGTCTATGTCAGCTGCAACCCCGCCACCCTGGCGCGCGACGCCGGCTTGCTGGTGCACCAGGCGGGCTATCGCTGCGCGGCCGCGGGGGTTGTCAACATGTTCCCGCACACGGCTCACGTCGAAAGCCTGGCGCTCTTCGATCTGGAGCCGCCCGACCCGTCATCCGAACAATAAAACGGGGCCCGCAGGCCCCGTTGTTATCGCCTTCGGGCGGTCTTGCCCCTCAGTCGCTGTCCATGATGCCCAGCAGCGCCAGCAGGCTCTGGAACACGTTGAAGAGGTCCAGGTACAGCGCCAGCGTGGCGCTGATGTAGTTGGTTTCCCCGCCGTCGACGATGCGCTTGAGGTCGAACAGCATGAACAGGCTGAATACGCCGATTGCCAGCGTGCTGATCACCATCATGCCGATGCCGGAGCCGACGAACACGTTGATGATCGCGCCGACCATGATGATCACGGCGCCCGCGAACAGCCATTTTCCCAAGCCGGACAGATCGCGCTTGATCACGCTGGAAAGCGTCGCCATCACGAAGAACACGCCGGCCGTGCCGCCGAAAGCCGTCATGATCAGGCTGGGCCCGTTCTTGAGTCCCAGGACCACGGCGATCATCCGCGACAGCATCAAGCCCATGAAGAAGGTGAACGCCAGCAGCACCGGCACGCCGGCAGCGGAGTTCTTGGTCTTTTCAATCGCGTACATGAAGCCGAACGCGCCTCCCAGGAAGACGATCAATCCCAGCCCGCCGCCCAGTCCGCGCACCATCCCGGTCGCGACGCCCAGCCATGCGCCGAGCACGGTCGGCACCAGGCTCAAGGCCAGCAGCCAGTAGGTGTTGCGCAGCACGCGGTTGCGCTGCTCCACGGCCGGCAGGGCCTGTCCGTAATCGATCGTTCGTAGCTGTTCATTCATAGCCGTCACTCCTTTGCCTTGAGGCAGTTAGATGGGCGCATTCTAGGTTGGTTCAAGACAACCGGCGCAATTTGGTCGATCCGGGACGGGCTTGACAGCAGTCATTCCAGGACAAAACTGACGGTGGCCGCGTGTCGCACCGCCTGCGGACCGCCCCCACCTCGCCCGGGACGCGGCGGCATTTCATCACGTAATCCAGCGCCGGGCGATCGGGTCGGTCGACCCCGCTGCTGCGCTTGAGTGCCGGTCGCCGCGGATTTCAGCCTGGCCGATGAGCACGCGCACCGTTTCGCACGGGCCTTTACGGTCGGCTCGGGCGCGCGCTACTCGAGAGGTCCGGAGTAGAGCGAAGACCGCGCTTTTGGCGGTCTGGGCTCGGGCTCATCAGGATCGTCGGCGTCCTGCGCGGTTGCGGAGTGATGCAGCTGCGTGAACGGCAGCTTCTGCTTGACCAGCATGACGCTGCAGGGCGCCTCCATCGCCACCCGGATCGGGACCGTCGCAATCAGGCGCTGCATCATCAGGCCGTGGGTGGCGGCACCCAGGATCAGCAGGTTCACGTTGTTGCCGCGCGCGTATTGCACCAGGGCATCGGCGACGTCGGATGCTTCCAGCACGTGAAAAGAAACCTGATGGCCATGCAGTTCCAGGCCCTGTGTCCATTGCCGCAGGACTTCCAGTTGCCGGCGATGAACCTGCACTTCGCTGCGCTGCCGGTCGGTGGCATCGGTGTCGTTGATGCCGATGACCGTGACGCAGGCGAGCCGCGCGCCCGGCCGGATGCCCAGCGAGCGGCCGGTGGCGCGGCGCAGGGAATAGAGCGTTGCGTCGCTCGCGTCCTTCCACGGCACGGCGACCATGACGATGGGCACCTGGTCGATCTGGGTGCTGGGCAGCGGACTGGGGTGGTAATGCATGCCGGCCGCCTTCAGCCAGAGCTTCAGATGGACGAGCCAGGAAGTGCGATGGATCCGCTGACCCCGTTCGCCCACTTCGACCTGGTCAGGGTTGGCCAGATCGAACGCGAGGTGCGCCGCCGAGGCATAGCGCGACGCGGCTTCGGGCTCCAGGCAACGCAGGATGACCTCCTGCAACCAGGGTGGGGTATCGGGCGCCAGCAGCCGGGGCGGCGTGGGGTCCATCCAAAGGCGTTGGCGCAGTCCGCCGCGGGTCTGGGGGTCGCCGAAGGGCAGCTCGCCGGTGGCCAGTTCGTACAGCATGACCCCGATGGCGAACACATCGCTGCGCGGATCGCCGCGCACGCCGACCACCTGCTCCGGGGCAATCCACGGCGGCGAGCCCACGGCCAGCCGCAGCTCCTCGGACAGCAGGTCCGGGTAATGGGCATGCCAGCTCAGGCCGAAATCGATCAGCACCGCGCTGCCATCGGGGCGGATCAGCACATTTCCGGGTTTGAGATCCAGGTGCACCGCATCCTGCTCGTGCAGGCCGTGCGCCGCCACCGCCATCGCGGCACCGAGCCGTGCGATCTCGGTGGCCCAGGGACGATGGCCCTCGCGATCGGCGCGGTCGAGCCGTTGCTGCAGCGTCTGGCCCTCGATGTATTCCATGACAAGATACGGCAGTCGCGCCATGTCGCCCGCCGCGACGAAGCGGGGCACATGCCCGCCCGAGAGCACCTGCAGCATCTGATGCTCGACCTCGAAGCTGACGATGGTCTCGGCACCATCCCCGGAGGCCATGCGCGGGACCTTCATGACCATGGGAAACCCGGGGTTGCGGCCGGGACGGGCGTACTCCACGAGGTAGATGTGGGCCATGCTGCCGGCATTCAGGCACTGGCCGATCAGGAAGCCATCGATCTCCGTGCCCGGTTCCAGAAGACTCACGGACTGGCTTTCACAGGCCCTGCGCGAGGCGCTGGGCGTTCTCGACCGGCAGGCCGGCCTGCAGGATGGCCTGTGCCGCGGCCTGGTGGTCGTAGGGCACGCGCAGGAAGGTCATCTGCATCGACCCGGTGTCGAACAGGGCGTACATCGCCTCGGGGCGGCCGTCACGCGGCTGGCCGACGGAGCCCACCGTGGCGAGCCAGCTGCGGTGCCGCCAGAGCGGGACTGCGACCCCCGACGTCGGTTCGAACGGCATGACCTTGCCGACCGCGCCGTAGAAGAACAGACGCTGCTCGTGCACGTGGCCGCCGAAGACATGGGTCGCCCCGCTGTCTTCGGCTGCGTGCAGGCTCGCCGCTGCGCCCATGCTGTCCTGCACATATTCCCAGCGCTGCGGTTCGCGCACGCCAGCATGCACCAGGCACATGAATTCGTGCCGGAGTATCAGTGGCAGGCCGGCCAGGAAGCTGCGCTGCGCCGGCGCCAACAGCGCGAACGTCGCGGCCGCGCCGGCCAGGTCGGCCCGATCGCCGGTGAGTGTCGGGTTGATCGCGGCGTCGTCGTGATTGCCTCGCAACACCCAGGCACCCTGGCGCGCCAGATCCATGACGATGTCGAGCACGGCGGCCGGGTCTCCGCCATAGCCCACCTGATCGCCGAGGAAGGCGTATTGCGTCGCGCCGCGGCTGCGCGCATCGGCCAGGCACGCCTGCAATGCCTGGAGATTGGCGTGCACGTCAGAAAGAAGGGCCAGTTTCATCGGAATTGGGATCGGTGTCTTGCATCATGCGTCGGTGAGCCGATGGGCAGTTTGCGTCCATGCGGCACGGTTGATCTAGCTCAAGCGGAGCGGGCGGTGAGCATTGCCGCGCCACAGGGATTCGCCTTCAGTACTCGAGCCGCTCCGGCCGGATCTCCTGCAGGATGGTGGTCGCGATCTCCTCGATCGACTTGGTCGTGGTGCTCAGCCAGCGGATCCCGGCGCGGCGCATCATCGCTTCGGCCTCGCCGACCTCATGGCGGCAATTCTCCAACGCCGCGTAGTGGGAATTGGGGCGCCGCTCGTTGCGGATCTCGGCCAGCCGTTCGGGCTGGATGGACAGGCCGAAGATCTTCTTGCCGTGCGCCAGCAGCGCGCCGGGCAGTTGCTGGCGAGCGAAATCCTCCGGAATCAGCGGATAGTTGGCCGCCTTCAGCCCGTGCTGCATCGCCAGATACAGCGAGGTCGGCGTCTTGCCGCTGCGGCTCACCCCCACCAGGATCACATCGGCCTTTTCCAGATCGCGGGTGGATTGGCCGTCGTCGTGCGCCAGGCTGAAATTGATCGCCTCGATCCGGTCGTGATAGGCCTGGCTCTTGCTCACGTCCGAAAAACGGCCGATCCGGTGGCTGGACTTCATGCCCAGCTCGATCTCCAGGGGCCGCACGAAGGTGCCGAACATGTCGAGCAGCATGCCTTTGCAGCCGTCCTCGAGCACCCGCATGATGTCCACGTTCACCAGGGTGGTGAAGACGATCGGCTTCTTGCCCTCGAGCTCGGCCGTGTGGTTGACGTGGCGCACCACCTGATGAGCCTTGTCCACGCTGTCGACGAAAGGCAGCCGCACGTGGCGGGGATTGAATTCGAACTGGGCCAGGATGGCATTGCCGAAGGTTTCCGCCGTGATGCCGGTGCCGTCGGAGATGAAGAAAACGGTGCGGGTGTGCATGGGTTGCGCCTGGAGGATTTCAGCTCTGCTGCAAGGCCCTGAAACGCGCGGCCCCGCCTACAATGACCCCCAATTATCGATTCACCCGTCATGCACCGCCCCGGCCCATTCGAACAAATCCAAAGCCGCACCATGTGCCATGAAGGAGCGCGCCTCGGCCGCGCCGCGCCAGTTTCAACTTCTGGAGTTTTCCCATGTCCGCACTTTTCAGCCCGACCGCCCTGGTCGTTCCTTTTGAAAACCTGAGAATGAGCGACGTCGAGGCAGTAGGCGGCAAGAACGCCAGCCTCGGCGAGATGATCTCCCAGCTGCCCGGCGGAGTCCGTGTTCCGACAGGCTTCGCCACCACGGCGCATGCCTTCCGCCAGTTCCTGGCCCATGCCGGGCTGGCCCAGCGAATCAACGCCCGGCTGACGACGCTCGACACCGAGGACGTGCGCGCGCTGGCCGCCGCCGGGGCGGAGATCCGCGGCTGGCTCGAAGCCCAGCCGTTTCCGGCCGAGCTGGAGAAGGCGATTCGCCAGTCCTTTGCGGCCCTTTGCGAAGGCAACGAGCAGGCCAGTTTCGCGGTCCGCTCGTCGGCAACCGCCGAGGACCTGCCCGACGCCTCATTTGCCGGGCAGCAGGAGACCTTTCTCAACGTGGTCGGCATCGAGGCGGTGCTGCACAAGATGAAGGAAGTGTTTGCGTCCCTGTACAACGACCGGGCGATCAGTTACCGGGTGCACAAGGGATTTGCCCATTCGGACGTGGCTTTGTCCGCCGGGGTGCAGCGGATGGTGCGCAGCGATCTCGGCGCGGCGGGCGTCATGTTCACCATCGACACGGAATCCGGTTTCCAGGACGTGGTGTTCATCACGTCAAGCTACGGCCTCGGCGAAACCGTGGTGCAGGGTGCGGTGAACCCGGACGAATTCTATGTGCACAAGCCCATGCTCGAGGCCGGCAAGAAGTCGGTGATCCGGCGCAACCTGGGTTCCAAGCTGATTCAGATGGTCTTTGCCGGCGGCACGGGAGCTGGCGGCGGGGCTGTGAAGGTGCCGCTGGTCAGGACCGTGGATGTGCCGCTGGAGCAGCGCAACCGCTACTCCCTCACCGATGCGGAAGTGGAGCAGCTGGCCCGGTATGCGCTGCTGATCGAGCGCCATTACCAGCGCCCCATGGATATCGAGTGGGGCAAGGACGGCGTGGACGGCCAGATATACATCCTGCAGGCCCGGCCGGAGACGGTGAAGAGCCAGCAACAGGGCAAGGCCGAGACCAGCTACAAACTCAAGGGCAGGAGCAATGTACTGGCCGAAGGGCGCGCCATCGGACAGAAGATCGGTACCGGGCCGGTCCGGCTGGTCCACAGCATCAGCGAGATGGACAAGGTCAAGGCCGGCGACGTGCTGGTGACCGACATGACGGACCCCAACTGGGAGCCGGTGATGAAGCGGGCCAGCGCGATCGTGACCAACCGGGGTGGACGCACCTGCCACGCGGCCATCATCGCCCGCGAGCTGGGCATACCGGCCGTGGTGGGTTGCGGCGATGCCACACAGCGGCTGACGGACGGCACCCTGGTGACGGTAAGCTGCGCGCAGGGCGACACCGGCTACGTCTATGACGGCCTGTTGGAAACCGAGGTGACCGAGGTGCAGCGCGGCGCCATGCCCGAGATCCCGGTGAAGATCGTCATGAACATCGGCAATCCGCAGCTCGCATTCGACTTCTGCCAGTTGCCCAATCACGGCGTGGGCCTGGCACGGCTGGAATTCATCATCAACAACAACATCGGCGTGCATCCCAAGGCCATCCTGGACTATCCCAATGTGGACGCTGACCTGAAGAAGGCGGTGGAGTCGGTGGCGCGGGGCCACGCCTCGCCGCGCGCCTTCTATGTCGGCAAGGTGGCCGAGGGTGTGGCGACGATCGCCGCGGCCTTCTGGCCCAAGCCGGTGATCGTGCGGCTGTCGGATTTCAAGAGCAACGAGTACCGCAAGCTGATCGGCGGATCGCGCTACGAACCGGAGGAAGAGAACCCGATGCTGGGGTTCCGCGGCGCTGCGCGCTACATCAGCTCGGAATTCAGGGAGGCGTTCGCCATGGAGTGCGAAGCGCTGCGCCGTGTACGCAACGAGATGGGTCTGACCAACGTGCAGGTCATGGTGCCTTTCGTGCGCACGCTCGGCCAGGCAGAGCGTGTGACGAAGCTTCTGGCCGAGCAGGGCCTCGAGCGCGGTTCGGGCGGAGACGGCAGCGCCGAATCGCGGCTCAAGGTCATCATGATGTGCGAGGTGCCCAGCAACGCCATTCTCGCGGACGAGTTCCTGGCGTTCTTCGACGGGTTTTCCATCGGCTCGAACGACCTGACCCAGCTCACCCTGGGCCTGGACCGGGACTCGGGGTTGGAGCTGCTGGCAGCGGATTTCGACGAACGCGACCCGGCGGTCAAGGCCCTGCTGTCGCGCGCCATCGCGGCATGCAAGGCGCAGGGCAAATACGTCGGCATCTGCGGCCAGGGCCCCAGCGACCACCCGGACTTCGCGCAATGGCTGGTCGACGAGGGGATATCCTCGATCTCGCTGAATCCCGATAGCGTGATCACGACCTGGCAGCGTCTCGCCGGCGTTTGAGGCGACGGGGTAACACCTAGGGCGACCGCAGGGCCGCGATGCGATGATGACCCGATGGGCACGCCGCAGGCACAGGAACAGCACGATCCGCGCGTGCTCGCGCTCAAAGCGGGCTTGCTGGCGGCCTGGGCTACTGTGTCCTTCGTCATGTGTTTTTTCGCACGCGATCTGCAGTTCGTGTGGTGGGGCTGGCATTTCAGCTATTGGATGGGGGCCCAGGGCGCGGTGCTTGTCTTCATCGGCATAGCGGCTGTCTATGCGACCGTGATGAAGCGCCTTGCGCCCGAAGACAGCCTGCCGCCCACGGCGGTTGCTCCTGATGTCTGATCCGGTCGCCTACGCCGCGTACAAGCTGCGCCTGCATCGGCTGGTGGTCACCTACATCGTCGGGTTGGCGTTGTTCATGGCGCTGATGGCCTGGGCCGAGCAGAGCGGTCTGGCCCGGTCCTGGCTGGGACCGATCTTCCTGTTTTCCTCGTTGATGCTCTACGCGGGCATCGGCATTTATTGCCGCACCACCGATCCGCAGGAGTACTACGTTGCCGGGCGCGGCATCCCGGCCATGTACAACGGAATGGCCGCCGCCGCCGACTGGATGAGCGCGGCCTCCTTCATCAGCATGGCGGGTGGGCTGTACCTTCAAGGGTTCGGCGGCACCGAGGCGCAGGCCGGCGGCCTCGCCTATGTGCTGGGGTGGACGGGCGGCTTCTGTCTGGTCGCGCTGCTGATTGCGCCGCACCTGCGCAAGCTGAACCTTTACACCGTACCCGACTATTTCACGTTGCGCTACGGCGGCCGGTGGCCGCGTGTGATCGCCGCGCTGGCGGCGGTGCTGTGTTCGTTCACCTATGTGGTTGCCCAGATCTATGGCATCGGTCTGATCGCCTCCCGCCTGACCGGCGTGCAATTCGAGATCGGCATCCTGCTGGGGCTGGGCGGGGTGCTGCTGTGCTCATTCCTGGGCGGGATGCGGGCCATTACCTGGACGCAGGTGGCGCAGTACATCATTCTCCTGCTCGCTTTCCTGATCCCGGTTTCGTGGCTCTCGTACAAGCAGCTGGGCAACCCACTGGCGCCGCTGGTCTATGGCGCGCAGCTGCAGAAGATTTCGCAGATGGAGCGACAGCTCGCCTCGGACCCGGCGGAGCAGCAGGTGGCGGCCATCTTCCTGGAGCGCGCGCATGAATTCGAAGCACGCCTGCTGGATGTCGCGGGCGCGCTGCAGCGCGAGAAAGAAGCCGCGAAGCGGGCGATCCGCGATCTCAAGTCGCAGCGCGCGGATTCGGCGCTGATCGTCAAGGCCAACCGCCAACTCGCCGCGCTGCCCAGGGACGCAGTGGCGGCGCGCGAGCAGTGGACGCGCGCGATGCACGAGAGCTACGAGCGGGCCCGGCCACTCGGCGGGGTTCCGCCGCATAGCCAGCCGTTTGCCGGCGACCCGAATGGCACGGCCGGTGAGCGGGCTGCCTTCAACACTTCGCGACTGAATTTCCTGGCCCTGATGTTCTGCCTGATGGTGGGTACCGCGGGGCTGCCGCATCTGCTCACTCGCTATTTCACAACTCCGACGGTGGCCGAGGCCCGCTCGTCGGTGGCGTGGACCCTTTTCTTCATCGCCCTGGTGTACCTCAGCGCACCGGCGCTCGCGTCATTGGTGAAATTCGAAGTGATGAGCCATCTGGTGGGCAGCAGCTTTGACGGGCTGCCGCCCTGGATCGCCCAGTGGGCCAAGGTCGATCCCTCGCTGATCTCGGTGGCCGACGTCAACGGCGACCGCATCCTGCAGTGGGGCGAGATCCGGCTCGGCGCCGACATGATCATGCTGGCGACGCCCGAACTCGGCGGTCTGCCCTACGTGATATCGGGCCTGGTCGCGGCGGGAGGGCTCGCGGCGGCACTGTCCACTGCCGACGGCTTGCTGCTGACCATCAGCAACGCCATCGTGCGCGACGTGTATTGGCACGAGGGCGGCCACCAGATGACCGCGGAGCGGCGCGTCATCCTGTCCAAGTTCGCGCTGTTGGCGGTCGCGCTGGTGGCCGCCATGGTGGCGTCGTTGAAGCCCGCCGAGATCCTGCCGCTGGTCGCGGCGTCCTTCTCGCTTGCCGCGTCGGCATTCGTCCCGGCGATGGTGCTGGGCATCTTCTGGCCCGGCGCCAGCCGCCGTGGCGCGGTGGCTGGCATGGTCGCCGGCCTGGGCGTCACCGTCTACTACATGCTCGTGAATGCGCCTGGGTTCCGTGGCTTCCTGGGTCTGCCGCCCGAGCACGCCTTGTGGCTGGGCATCCAGCCGATGTCGGCCGGAGTGTTCGGCGTGCCGATGGGATTCGCGGTCGTGGTCACGGTCAGCCTGGCCTGCAATGCGGCGCGGGCCCCCAGCCGGGTGCCGACCTAGGGATAGCCCTATCAGTGCTTGCCCGGGGCGCGGCAGCCGCGCTGTTGCTAAGGGGTGCTGTGTCAGGCTGGCGTCAGACGCACTGCAAACACTGGCCTCGCCTGAACAACGCAAGGAGACGAGACATCATGGCTACAGCGTCAGCAACTGCCGGGGCGAGAGCGAAGACCCCAAGCGGAGCGATGACCCGGGAGGAAAAGAAGGTCATCTTCGCTTCCTCACTCGGCACGGTCTTCGAATGGTACGACTTCTACCTGTACGGATCGCTGGCGGCCATCATCGCCAAGCAGTTCTTCTCCGGACTGGATCCGACATCAGCCTACATCTTCGCCTTGCTGGCGTTTGCCGCCGGCTTCCTGGTGCGTCCGTTCGGTGCGATCTTCTTCGGCCGGCTCGGCGACATGATCGGGCGCAAGTACACCTTCCTGGTCACCATCCTGATCATGGGCTCCTCCACCTTCATCGTCGGGCTGCTCCCCAGCTACGAGTCGATCGGAATGGCCGCGCCGGTGATCCTGATCGCCTTGCGCATGTTGCAGGGCCTGGCGCTGGGCGGCGAATATGGCGGTGCGGCGACCTACGTGGCCGAACACGCGCCGCACGACAAGCGCGGTGCCTACACGTCGTGGATCCAGACCACGGCCACACTGGGGCTGTTCCTGTCCGTGATCGTGATTGTCGGCGTGAGTACCCTGTTGGGTCCGAAGGCATTCGGCGAGTGGGGCTGGCGCGTTCCTTTCCTGGTTTCGATCATCCTGCTGGGTGTTTCGGTTTGGATCCGGCTCAGCCTGAATGAATCGCCGGCTTTCCAGAAGATGAAGTCGGAAGGGCGGACCTCGAAGGCGCCGCTGGCGGAGTCCTTCGGACAATGGAAGAACCTGAAGGTCGTCATCCTGGCCTTGCTGGGCCTCACGGCCGGACAGGCCGTGGTCTGGTATTGCGGCCAGTTCTATGCGCTGTTCTTTCTGACGACGATCGCCAAGGTCGACCCCACCACGGCCAACCTGTTGATCGCCGGCTCGCTGCTGCTCGGCACGCCGGGCTTCATCATCTTCGGCACTTTGTCGGACAAGATCGGCCGCAAGCCGATCATCATGGGTGGCTGCCTGATCGCCGCGCTGACCTATTTCACCGTGTTCCCGATGTTGCTGAAGTACGCCAACCCGGCACTGCTCCAGGCCCAGCAAACCACCAAGGTGACGATTACCGCGAACCCTTCGGAATGCTCGTTCCAGGGCAGCCCGATCGCGCGGGACATCGATTTCCGCACCTCGTGCGACATCGCCAAGCGCGCATTGACGCAGTCTTACATCCCCTATGAGAACAAGGCCGGCCCCGCGGGCGCCCCGGCAACCGTCTCGGTGGGGGACAAGGTATTCACAGCACCTTCAGCGACGTTGAACGCGCAAGGGCACGGCTTCTCGCCGGAGAGCGCCAAGGCTGTTGGTGATTTCCGCAAGGGCGTCAACGACGCGGCCAAGGCGGCTAACCTGACGGTGGCGGCCGACACTGCCAAGATGAACATGGGCATGGTGGTGCTGGTGCTCGTTTTCCTGGTCATCCTGGTGACCATGGTGTACGGGCCGATCGCGGCGATGCTGGTCGAACTGTTCCCGACCCGCATCCGCTACACGTCGATGAGCCTGCCTTATCACATCGGCAATGGCTGGTTCGGCGGATTGCTGCCGACCACGGCCTTCGCGATGGTGGCGGCCACCGGCGACATCTACTACGGGCTGTGGTACCCGGTCATCGTGGCCTCCGGCACCTTCGTGATCGGCATGCTGTTCATCCGCGAGACCAAGGACGTGGACATCTACGCACGGGACTGACACCGACCTTGGCCACCATCCCCGGGATGGCGCGTTAGCAACAAAACCCGCTTCCAGCAAGCGGGTTTTTTTGTGCCCTCAGCAGCGGGGGATAAACTGTGATTCACGGGCCCGGGCGAATCGGGGCGGGCCATAACCGGCATTGCAGTGGCGTCGGTCTCAAGGGAGGAGCGTCATGCTCGCAGTCAAAACGGATGCCGGACACCAGGTGATTAAGGACCGCTCGGTCGCGCTCACCCCGCGCCAGCGTTCGGTCCTGATCATGCTGGACGGGAAGCGGACCCTGGACGAGGTGCTTGCAGCCACGGCCTCCACCGGGGTCACCCGCGAAGACTTCGACAAGCTGCTGGAGCTGGGACTGATCAGTGACGCCGCGCCCAAGAAGACCGTGGCCGAGGAGGCTTCGACGCGGGCCCGGGCCGAAGCCGTGGCGCAGCACAAGCAGCGAACCCCCCAGGAACGTTATGCCGAGGCCTATCCGATTGCCACCCGCCTCACGGCGGCCCTGGGACTGCGAGGCTTCCGCCTGAACCTGGCAGTGGAGGGCGCCGTCAATTACGAGCAGCTTCTCCTGGTTGCACCCCGGATCCGCGAAGCCGTGGGCGACCAGAAGTTTTCGCCGCTGGAAGACGCGCTCAACGACCGTTAGGCCGCCGCGGCGGCGCGTCCCTGGGGCCCCACGGCCGCTCCCAGTGAGCGAGGCCCTCGCTTTGCTATAATTAAAGGCTTTCCTTGCCACACCGCTTCCGACGCAGTGGGTGGCTGCAACCCCGCCGGGGCCTTTGAAGCCGCGGTCCATCCTCAAGGAGTGCCATGCGTCATTACGAAATCATCTTGCTGATCCATCCGGACCAGAGCGAACAGGTTCCGGCCATGCTGGAACGCTACAAGGGCATGATCACCGCCGGCGGCGGGAAAGTGCACCGGGTTGAAGACTGGGGCCGCCGCCAGCTGGCCTACCAGATCAACAAGCTCGCCAAGGCTCACTACCTGTGCGTCAACGTCGAGGCCGACCAGCCGGTGATGGCGGAGCTGGAGCATGCCTTCCGGTTCAACGACGCAGTGCTGCGCCACCTGACTGTCGTCAAGAAGAAGGCCGACAGCGGCCCTTCGTCGATGATGAAGACCGTGGAGCGCGAAGAGGCCCGCAAGGCCCAGCAGGCGGAGTACAACCAGTCGTGAGCGGCGCCAGCCGGGAGTGAACCAGCTGCTCTTGAACGCCGGTATCGCCGAGGCTTCGGCCCTGCGATACACACCCGCCGGATTGCCGGCCCTGGACCTGAGGCTCGAACACGAGTCCGAGGTTACCGAAGCAGGGCTGGTGCGGCAGGTCAAGGTGGCGATCAAGGCGGTGGCTTTTGGCAGCGTGGCCGAGACGCTGCGCCAACAGGCCATCGGCAGCAACTGGCGCTTCACGGGGTTCCTGGCGACACCGCGCAACGGCAAGCACCCCGTGCTCCACATCCAGTCATTTCATCCGAGTTAGTTTCCTGCGGGACAGCCACCGGGCTGCGTCCCGCCCTCTTCAGAAAGGTCCCACATGGCCACGTTCAAGAAATTCAACAAGGACAAGCGTCCGAAGCGCAACACCCAGTCGCTGCTGTTCAAGCGCAAGCGCTTCTGCCGCTTCACCGTCGCCGGCGTCGAGGAAATCGACTACAAGGACGTCGACACGCTGCGTGATTTCATCGCCGAAAACGGCAAGATCATTCCCGCGCGCCTGACCGGCACGCGCGCGATCTACCAGCGTCAGCTCAACACCGCCATCAAGCGCGCCCGCTTCCTGGCCCTGGTGCCCTACAGCGACCAGCATCGCATCTAAGGAGCGAAGAACATGCAAGTCATTCTGCTCGACAAGGTCATCAACCTCGGCAGCCTGGGTGAGATCGTCAAGGTCAAGGACGGGTATGCCCGCAATTTCCTGATTCCCCAGGGCCGCGCCCGCCGTGCCACTGAAGCCAACAAGGCCGAGTTCGAAGCCAAGCGCATCGAACTCGAAAAGGCGGCCGCCGGCAAACTGGCAGCGTCGCAGGCCGAGGGCGAAAAGCTGGCCGGCACCACGGTGAAGCTGACCCAGAAGGCAGGCGTCGATGGCCGCCTGTTCGGATCGGTCACCAATTTCGATATCGCCGAAGAGCTCACCAAACTGGGTTACAAGGTCGCGAAGGCCCAGGTTCGCATGCCCAACGGCCCGATCAAGACCGTCGGCGAAAGCACCGTCAGTGTGGCCCTGCACACTGACGTTGTCGTCGACATCAATGTGACGGTGTACGGCGAAACGGCATAACCGCTTCGATCGGCAAGCGCTACGCTCCGTAACCGCTGCGCTCCGACAGGAACCAAGGCTGCTTGGGCAGCCTTGTCCTTGTGAAAGAGGGAGGACGCCCGGGCGGCCGCCTCCCTCTTTTCATTTCCGGTGGTTATTCCCCGGCGTGGCGCTGTACCCGCGCTGCGATGCGTTCACGCAGGCGCCAGCGGCCCGCGTCGGAAAGCATGCGGCCGGCCCAGCGGTACACGTTGAATTCGCGCACTGTGGTGCGCAGGCTGGCCATGCGCTCGCGCTGCTCCGCCTCCGGCATGGTCAGCGCCCGATGCAGCGCGTCGGCGGTCTCCTCGACGTGATACGGGTTGACGATCAACGCTTCCGGCAATTCGCGCGCGGCGCCGGCGAAGCGGCTGAGAATCAGCACGCCGTGCTCGTCATCCCGGGCCGCCACGAACTCCTTGCACACCAGGTTCATGCCGTCATGCAGGCTGGTGACCAGGCAGACGTCGGCCGCGCGATACAACTCATTGACTGCCTCGTGGTCGTAGTGCTCCACCACCAGACGGATCACCGGCCCGCCGGCTGCGCTGAAGCGCTTGTTGACACGCTCGCTGACCTGCGTGATCCGCTCCCGAAACGCACGGTATTCTTCCAGTTCGCCACGCGAAGGCGCCGCGACCTGCACCAGCGCGAACCGGCCCAACCATTCGGGGTATTTCTCCAGCATCCGCTCCACCGCGTGCACCCGCTCCAGGATGCCCTTGGTGTAGTCGAACCGGTCGACGCCCACCGCCAGCCGGTGGCCGGGTGGAATGCGCAGCCGCTCGAACACGCGGCGCCGGTCCTCCGCCACCGGCCGCCAATGCCCGGTCTCGCTCTCGGTCGGCCACTCGATGGAGATCGGGTAGCTTTCCACGAAGGTGCTGGCGCCCTGGAACGAGATGGTTGAATGCTCGTGCTCGATGCGGGCCTCCAGGTAGCGGTCCACCGTCTCGATGAAATTTTTGCAGTGGAAGCGGGTGTGAAAGCCCAGGATCGTGCTGCCCAGCATGCCCTGCAGGATCTCGCGCCGCCAGGGGCAGATGCCGAAGGATTCCGGGTTCGGCCAGGGGATGTGCCAGAAAGTCAGGATGGTGGCGCGCGGCAATTTATCGCGCACCATCGCCGGCAGCAGGGCGAAGTGGTAGTCCTGCACCAGCACCACCGGGTCCTCACTGCGCGCTTCCTCGACAACCGCGTCGGCGAAGCGCTGGTTCACGGCCCGGTAGCACTGCCAGTCGGACTCGCGGAACACCGGGCGCACGTGGGCCACGTGGCACAGCGGCCACATGCCCTCGTTGGCGAAGCCGAAGTAATAGCCCTTCTCCTCCTCGGGAGTGAGCCACATGCGGCGCAGAAGGTATTCCTTCTGGCCCGGCGGCAGGGCCACCCGGTCGTGGCCGTCGACCACATCCCGGTCAGCGCTGCCGCTGCCGTGGGCGATCCAGGTGCCGGAGCAGGCTCGCATCACCGGCTCGACCGCGGTCACCAGCCCGCTGGCGGGCCGGCGTGCCACGATGCCTGTGCCACTGCGCTCGTGGATATAAGGCTCGCGGTTGGACACAACGATCACTTGGTCGCCGCTGAATTGCGTGCGCAGCAGGGACTGCAGCCGTTGCGGGTTCCAGTCGGCCTCGGGCCCCTGCGAGCGGCGATACTCGTCTTCCAGTTCACGCAGCCGGGCCCGCAGATCGGCCGCGAGGGGGGCCAGTTCGGGTGCGGTGCCGGACAAGGGCCGGATCAGACCTTCTCCGCGCAGCAGCGCGCGCGTGCCGGAAACCCAGCCGCGCCAGCTGAGCTGCGCGACGATCACGGTCGCCAGCGCGATCACTGCGCCCAGGCTCGCGATGAGGATGATCAGGTATTGCCGGGTGTCCTGGCTGCGACGCTCGATGAAACTCAGGTCCTGCAACAACACGAGGTCGCCGACCCGTCCGGCCTCGGCATTGACCGGATGAACGCCCACATGCACCGGACCGCCCCCAATGCGCAGCATCGGGTCAGGCTCGGCGGCGATCTGTGCGGCCCGTTCGCAGCCAAGGTCCTTCGGGAAGTTGGGCGTGGTGCGCAGCAGCTTCTTTTCCGGCGAGCACAGTCCGATCGCGACCAGCCGTTCATCCTGCGTCGCGCGGTTGAAGAGCGCCTGGAGCTTGCGCCCGCGCCGATCCGACATGGCATCGGCGATCGATTCCGACAGCGCGTTGGTGACCAGCGCGCCGCGCATGTTCAAGTCGCGCGCGAACCAGCGCAGGTTCAACCGGTCCATGAGTGGCAAGGCGAGGTAGGCTGCCGCGGCCAGGATCACGACCAGCGGAACCAGAAAACGCAGCTGCAGGCGAAAAGTTCTCATGCGTGGGACCGGCTGGCCGGGCGAAGACCGCGACATACGGGCCGGAAGATCGCGATGGGCATCAGGCTGACTTTAACTGGCGGCATTGCCCCGGAACGGCGCGTCCTGTGTAACGGTAGAGATTGCTACCATGCACAGGTTCATCCTGCTGGTGCACCGGGAAATCACCAGTTGTCCACATACTTGTCCAGTGACGGGCTGCGCCGCCCGGCGTAGCATTCGTCTTTATCCCAAGAACATCCATGTCTGCCGTTCTTACCGCTGTTGACGACGACTTTTCCCGTGATCGCCAGATCGCCCAGTTGCGCATTCCGCCGCACTCCATCGAGGCCGAGTCCAGCGTGCTCGGCGGCCTGCTGCTGGACAACGGCGCCTGGGACCGCATGGGCGACCTGCTGACCGACAGTGATTTCTATCGCTACGAGCACCGGCTGATCTATGCGGCCATTGGGGGGCTCATCAACGCCACCCGACCGGCGGACGTCATCACCGTGTACGAACAGCTGCAGGGGCTGGGCAAGGCGGAGGAAGTGGGCGGCCTGGCCTATCTCAACTCGCTGGCGCAATACGTGCCCAGCGCCAGCAATATCCGCCGCTATGCCGAGATCGTCCGCGAGCGATCGATCCTGCGCAAGCTGGTGAGTGCGAGCGACGAGATCGCCACGGCGGCCTTCAACACGCAGGGCAAGCCGGTCGACAAGATCCTGGATGAGGCCGAACAGAAGATCTTCAACATCGGCGAGGAAGGCTCGCGGATGAAGCAGGGCTTCCAGGGAATGGACAGCCTGGTGGTCCAATTGCTGGACCGGGTCCAGGAGATGGCGGACAACCCCAACGACATCACCGGCGTGCCTTCCGGCTTCTACGATCTGGACCGGATGACTTCCGGCATGCAGGCCGGCGACATGATCGTGCTCGCGGCACGGCCGTCCATGGGTAAGACCGCGCTGGCTATCAACATCGCCGAGCATGTGGCGTTGAACGAGGGCCTGCCGGTGGCCGTGTTCTCGATGGAAATGGGCGCCAGCCAGTTGGCGGTGCGCATCGTAGGGTCGATCGGCCGGATCGACCAGATGCACCTGCGCACTGGCAAGCTCACCGATGCCGAGTGGCCGCGCCTGACCGAGGCCATCGAGAAGCTGCGTAATATTTCGCTGCACATCGACGAGTCGCCGGGCCTTACCACCAGCGAACTGCGTGCCAATGCGCGCCGCCTGGCCCGTCAGTGCGGCAAGCTGGGCCTGATCGTGGTGGACTACCTGCAGCTCATGAGCGTGTCCAGCAGCATGAGCGAGGAGAACCGGGCCACCGCCGTCGGTGAAATTTCGCGCGGTCTGAAGATGCTGGCCAAGGAACTGCAATGCCCGGTGCTCGCCCTGTCCCAGCTTAGCCGGGGTGTCGAATCCCGCACCGACAAGCGGCCCATGATGAGCGATCTGCGCGAGTCCGGCGCGATCGAGCAGGACGCGGACGTCATCATGTTCATCTACCGCGATGACTACTACAACAAGGACTCGAAGGAGCCCGGCGTAGCCGAGATCATCATCAGCAAGCAGCGCAACGGCCCGACCGGGACCATCAAGCTGGCGTTCATGAAAGAGCTGACTCGCTTCGAGAGCCTGGCTTCCGGCAGCTCGGACTTCTAGACGAAGGACGAGCCTGCCCTGGCAGGCTCGTTATCCTCCGTTTACAGCACTTCGCTCGCGAAATCCGCCAGCCGCGAGCGCTCGCCGCGCGCCAGGGTGATGTGGCCGCTGTGCGGCCAGCCCTTGAACTTGTCCACCGCGAAAGTCAGCCCCGATGAGCCCTCCGTCAGGTAGGGTGTATCGATCTGGGCCAGGTTGCCCATGCAGATGATCTTGGTGCCGGGGCCGGCCCGAGTCACCAGCGTCTTCATCTGCTTGGGGGTCAGGTTCTGGGCCTCGTCGATGATCACGTATTTGTTGAGGAAGGTGCGGCCGCGCATGAAATTCATGCTCTTGATCTTGATGCGGCTGCGGATCAACTCGTTGGTCGCGGCACGGCCCCACTCGCCGGCGCTGGTGTCGGTCTTGGCCAGAACTTCGAGGTTGTCGTCGAGCGCACCCATCCAGGGGCCCATCTTTTCCTCCTCGGTACCGGGCAGGAAACCGATGTCCTCGCCCACGCTCACGGTGGCCCGGGTCATGATGATCTCGGTGTAGCGGCGGTCGTCCAGGACCTGGGTCAGGCCCGACGCCAGCGCCATCAGCGTCTTGCCGGTGCCGGCCGTGCCCGTCAGCGTGACGAAATCGACTTCCGGGTCCATCAGCAGGTTCATCGCGAAGTTCTGCTCACGGTTGCGGGTGGTGACGCCCCATACCGAGTTCTTGAGATGGCCGTAGTCCTTCAGAGTCTTGAGCACCGCCGTCTTGGCGCGGATCTCGGTGACGCGGGCGTACAGGCTGGGCTCGCCGGGCGACTCGAAATAGACGAACTGGTTGATCAGCAGGCTCGGAACGATCGGCCCGGTGATGCGGTAATAAGTGTGCAAGCCGCTTTGCCAGCTCTCGATGGTCTTGCCGTGCTTGGCCCAGAAGTCCGTGGGCAACGCCAGTGCCCCCGAATACAGCAGTTCCAGATCGTCGAGCGTCTTGTCATTCTGGTAGTCGTCGGTGGCCAGGCCCAGCGCCCGGGCCTTGACCCGCATGTTGATGTCCTTGGACACCAGCACCACTTCGCGCGGCGCGTATTGCTCTCGCAAGGCCTGCACAACGCCCAGGATCTGGTTGTCGGCCTTGCCTTGTGGCAGGCTGATGGGCAGGTTATTGGACAGGGCCTGGGTCTGGAAAAACAAGGAGCCGCCAGCCTCGCGGTGCCCCGTGGTGTTGAGCTTGAGCCCGGCGCTGATGTCCGCACCCTGCGCGCCAGCCAGCGCATCGAGTGTGCGGCTGGCCTGGCGGGCGTTGCGGGCCACCTCGGTCATGCCCTTCTTGTGGCCGTCCAGTTCCTCCAGCACGATCATCGGCAGGAAGATGTCGTGTTCCTCGAAACGGAACAAGCTCATCGGATCGTGCATCAACACATTGGTGTCCAGCACGAACAGTTTCGCCGGTCCGGCTGCGCGGGCTTTGCGTGCCGGCCGCGCCGCAGGCTGGACTGCCTGCGGCTCGGGCGCGCGTTTCTTCGCAGCCGGCACTCCGGCGTGATCCAGATAAGTTTCGGAGCCGTCCCGGAACGCCTCCGGATGGGGTTCGCCGCCGCCCAGACGCGGGTCGAAATCCAGCGCCTGGGGTTTCTCAGCCAGCGGATTGTCGGCCTGGACCGCCTCCGATTTTCGCGTTGCCTTGTGCGAAGACCGGGCCGGAGCGTCGTACGCTTCCGGCGGGAGCAGGGCGGCGCGCTTGGTGGGGGCGG
>JAAOZX010000069.1 GCA_012274225.1 Comamonadaceae bacterium
CACCAGACTATGCGCAGCGTCACAACAAGCATCTATCAGGGCCGCGACACCGTGGCGGCCGAGTTGACGTACCGCTGCATAGGCCGCGACGCCGCGCCCGCGCCGCGACCAGTCCGGATTCCAGTCCTTTTGCTCGCGCACTTGATGTACCGGCGCGATGAGATGGTTCTATTGATCCGGCCCGAACGAATTGGAGTCAGGCGGGGTGGTGCAGGCGAGGTCAACCCGGGGACTGCGATTCGCGTCGGTAGAAGGGCTGCAACCATGGCGCGGCCGCAGGCCGGTGGCGGTATCTGAGACGCCCTGCGGATCAGAGCTTGATCACCCGCGGATCGCTCTTCTGATGCAGCAGCGCCACCTCGGCCGCCCGGTGCTCCAGCACGGCGCGCTGGTTGATGTAGCCCTTGTCGGTGATCTCGCCCCGGTCCGCGCTCGGCGGGCTGTCCTGGATCAATGCCAGCGTCGGGCATTGCGACGAGCCGCCACCCTCGGCCGCCAGCCGTTGCATCGCCTCCAGCACGTGGGTGCGCAGCGCGCCCTCGGGCAACTCTCTGGACTGTGGCGTGGGAAACACCAGCAGTCCCATCTCCACCTTGTCGTGCCCGGTGATCACCACGTCGGCCACATGCGGCGCCATCGCGCTGACGATCCTCGGGCGAAGCGTCCCGACGCTGACCCAGGTACCGCTGGACAGCTTGAAGTCTTCGGCGACGCGCCCGTCGAAAGTGACGCCCTGCGACGGATCCTTTTCGTCGACCAGCTTGCCGGCGTCGCCGATCTTGTAGAAGCCTTCTTCGTCGAAGGCCGCGGCCGTCAACGCTTCCTGGTCGAGGTAGCCGGGAAAGATGTTGGGACCCTTCACCCGCATCTCGAGCTTGTTGCCATTGGGCACCATCTTCAGTTGGACACCCGGCAGGGGCAGCCCGAGACAGCCGGCCTTCTCGATGTGCCAGTGCACCGATGTGACCGCGGGCGAGGTCTCGGTGGCGCCCCAGGCCGAGGTGAACCACAAGGGCCGATTGCGCACCTTGGCCACCACGGCCTCCAGCCGGGCCCACAGGCTCTGCGGCAGCGCCGCCGCCGCGTAGAAGACGCCCTCCATGTTCTGGAACACCTGCCGGGCCGCCGCCTCGTCCTGCTCCAGGAACGGCAGCAGCATGTCGAAACCGCGCGGCACGTTGAAGTAGAAGTTCGGCTGGACCTCCCTCAGGTTGCGCAGGCTGCGTTCGACGAGGCCCGGCGCGGGCCGGCCCTCGTCAACGTACATGGTGCCGCCGTGCGACAACACCATGTTGAAGTTGTGGTTGCCGCCGAAGGTGTGGCTCCAGGGCAGCCAATCTACCAGGACCAGTGGATGGCGCAACAGGAAAGGCCAGACCTGCGAAATCTGCTGCTGGTTGGCGCACAGCATGCGATGGGTGTTGATGACCACCTTCGGAAAACCGGTCGAGCCGCTGGTCAACAGGTATTTCGCGTGATGGCCGGGACGGATCGCCGAGAAGGCGTCCATCACCGCCGGGGTCTCGTTGGCGGCTTCGAGCAGGCCGAACGCCTGGGAACCCGGATGCTCCTTCGAATTGGCGCCGAAGAAGATGGGCGCCTTGTTGCCCCAGGCGGCCAGCGGCGGGCCGTAGATCTTGGCATCCGACGCATAGACCAGGGCCGGCGACAACATGTAGAGGATGCCCGAGATCTTGGTGAAGTCCTTGGTCAGCCGGCAATAGGCGCTGGAGACCATGCACCAGGGCCGGCCCACGTGCATCGCGGCCAGCCCGAGCAGGGCGGCCTCGACCGAGTTGTCCGACAACACGACCACCGGCTTGCCCGGCGGCAGCCGGGCGTCGATCAGCCCCTGCGCGATGCGGCCGACCCGGTCGCGGGCCTGCCGGTAAGTGACCGTGCGCCATTGCCCGTCGCCGTCGCGCTCGCCCAGGAAGATTCCCTCGGGTTGGGTGGCGGCCCAGTGCTCGAGCCAGTCGCCGATGCAGCGGGTGAAGGGCTGCAACGGCTCGGGGTTGCGCAACACGAAGCTGCCGCCGGGGCCCGGCACCCTGTCCACGCGCGGTCGCGCCAGCGCCTGCTCATCCTGGAAAGGTGGTTGCTTCATTTGCGTCTCTCCTCGCTATGGACCCGTTCCCACAGTGTAGCCATCGGCGCCGGCCTACTTCCGGCGCTGGCGGCGACCTCTAGAATCATTGGCAATCGCATACCCAGGAGCCCCGCCATGAACGAAGAGACCTTCAACATCAGCATCCGCAAATTCCTGAAGATGGTGGGCGTCAGTTCCCAGCGCGACATCGAGCAGGCGGTGGCGAAGGCCACCGAGGCCGGCGCCATCACCGGCCGAGAGACTTTTCCCGCAACAATGACGCTGGAAATCGCCGGCCTGAAGCTCAACGTGCAGTTCGACGGCGAGATCCGGCTGGAATGAAGCCGGGCCTTCAGTTGGCCGCGAGGTAGCGGCGCACCTTTTCGGTTTCGGCCCGCGGCTCGCCGGAGCGCGCGAGTTCCGCCAGCCTGGCGAGGTAATAGCGCGCCTCGTCCCGGTTGCCGGACTGCGCCGCCGCCGCGCCCGCGCCATACAGACTGCGGTAGCGGTTCGGGTCGCGCACCTGCGACATCTTGTATTGCACCAGCGCATCGGCGGGCTTGCCGTTCTCCATCAGCATGTCGCCGAGCAGTTCGTGCGCCGGCACCAGCCGGCCGGGGCTCACGGCGTTCTTTTCGCTCTTGTCTTCCAGCTCCGCGGCCGCGCGCATCAGTTTGAGCGCCCCCTCGCGCCTGCCGGCGGCCCACGCGGTCCAGGCAGCGGCGCCCAGGCGCTGCACTTCCACTTCGACCGCCCAGTAATCGTCCTTGGCGGCCTTCAGGGTCTCGACGATGCGCGCCAGTTCGTCAACGCTGGCCTGCGCAGCGGCGACGTCGCCGCTGCGTGCGGCGCCCAGGGCACGCGCGAAATGCGTGATGGCGGCCGTGAACGGGAAGCGGGTCGGCTGCGGCTGCAATTGCGCGGCCTCCTTCCAGGCACCCCGCTCGATCGCATAGCGCGCCGGAATCGCGGCCAGCGCATAAGGCGTCGAGCGGACCTGCTCGGGACCGCGCACGCCCGGCGCTTCCTCGACCACGCGCCGCGCATCGTCGTCGCGCGCGAGCTGCAGCAAGGCGTACACCAGGTAATCCATGGCATGCAACTGGTCGCCGAATTCGTTCTGCGCCTTCGCCACGGCCGCCGACCGCAGATTGCTGTCGACCGAATCCTGCCAGGCGCCCACCCGCGTGAAGATGTGCGAGGGCATGTGCTGCGCGTGCGGTGCCGAGGGGGCGAGCCCGGCGTAGCGCCGCGCCGCGTCCAGGCCCTTGGCCGCGATCGGCGGATAGTCGTAGCTGTGAATCAGGTAGTGGGCGACGCCGGGATGCTCGGGGTGCTTCTTGAACTGGACCTCGAGGATGCCGGCGGCCTTCAGCGCCGAGGCGAAAGTCTTGTCGCCCGGATCCTGCGTCGCCGTCAGGTAGAGCGCCGAGAAGATCTGCGCCTCGTCATCGTCGGGAAAACGCCGAGCCACGTTCTCGAAGGCATCCGACAGCGACTGGATGCGCGCGCTGTGCGAACGTCCGGCGACCGGCTCGTAGTAATGCGCCACCGCCTCGATGAAGGACCGCTCGCGCTCGGTCCTGGCGCCAATCGCCCGGCCGCGGTCGATCGCCTCCCTGGCCTGCTGGGCCTGGGCCGGGGTCGGCCCGGTCGCGAAGGTGTTGCCGACGAGCGCCGTGGCGATGCCCCAGGTCGCGATCGCGCAGCCCGGGTCCTGCGCAAGTACCTCGCGGAACGCCTTCCTGCCTTCGCGGAACCAGAACGAGTGCAGCAGCGCGACGGCGCGCTCGAACTTCACCTGGACTGCCGGCGCGCAGGAGTTGGCGAAGGAGACCCGGCCGAGCTGCTCGGGCGGCGCCCGCTGCTTCCCGGCGAGGAACGTGGCGCCGCCAAGGATCAGCGCCAGCAAGGGCGCGGCGAGAAGAAGGAGACGCCTGTTCATCGTGACCCTCGACCGCCATGGGGCGGGGGCGCAATTTTGCGCCGAATGCCCGGCGAGGGACTAATGGGCTGATGCCCCTTCCATGGTTGTGGTCAACGACACTTCGGCGCGGCCAGAACCGCTGCTGGCGCCATGCTGGTGCGGTCAAGTGGCTCGCCGGCGGACGAAACCTTTTGCCGTCGGCGCGGTACCAACGCTGCAATCGAGATCGGGAAGTCCATGCTCAGCCCCATCGCCACGCAGTCGTCGCCCCAGCCGGTTGCGGCAGGGTCGCCTCTTCCTGCGCCTGGCGCCGGCCGCAGCACCGATGCGCAAGACCAGATCCTGATCGAGCGCGTGGCCGCGGGCGACCTGCGCGCTTTCGAAACCCTTTATCGCTCCTATCATCCGCGCTTGTTGCGCTTTCTCTCCCTGCTGACGCCGCGTGCGCCCATCGTCGAGGAGAGCCTGAACGACACCATGCTGGCGGTCTGGCGCCGCGCCGCCACCTACAACCGCCAGAGCAAGCTCTCGACCTGGGTCTTCGCCATCGCCTACCGCACGGCGTGCAAGGCGATGCGTTGGCAGGATGTGCCGCACGAGGACCGGGAGCCGGACGAGCAGGCCAGTGAGGCGCACGAACCGGAGCGGCAGAACGCCGATCGCGAAACCGGCGCCGCGCTGATGCGCGCGCTCGGCCATCTGTCGCACGAACAGCGAAACGTGCTGGTGCTGACTTATTTCCATGACCTGCCTTATGCCGAAATCGCCCAGATCATGGAATGCCCGGTGAACACTGTGAAGACCCGCATGTTCCACGGCCGCCGAAAGCTGCGCGCGCTGATGTCGGGTGAACCGGGGGACTGGCTGTGATGGCACGCGTGTTCCAGCTCGACACCGAAGAGCACCAGGCCGCGCAGGCCCTGCTGCCGTGGTACGTGAACGGCACGCTGCCGGACGAGGAACTGGCGCTGGTGCAAGGCCATCTGGCGCAGTGTCCCCGTTGCCAGGCCGACGCCGTCTGGCAGGATGCGCTGCGCTCTGATCCGCCGGCTACGCGACCGGCCGCCCCGGCGGAGGTCGATCGCCAATGGCTCGCCCTGTCCCAGCGACTGGAAGCGGCCCGGCCTCCGGCACGGCGCCGGCCGCAGGTGCTGAGCGACTGGCTGCGCGCGCGCTGGATGCCGCTGGCGCTGGGCCTGCAAGGCGTGACGTTGGTGGCGGCGCTGACGATCACCGGGTGGGCCGTTGCGCCGCGCGATGACCTGTACCGCGGCCTCGGCGCCGCCCCCAATGCGCCGTCCGCCAACGCTCTGGTGGTATTCCGCTCGACGGCAAGCGAGGCAGACATCCGCAAGGCACTGCGCGCCAACCGGGCCCAGCTGGTCGGCGGACCGACCGCTACCGACGCCTACCTGCTGCATCTCTCGCCGCTATCCGCCGAGGCGATGTCGCGACTGCGTGCCGACCGGGCGGTGTTGCGGGTGGAGTCGCTCGAAAGCGAGACCCGATGATCAAGGCGTTCATGCTGGCGTTGCTGATGGCGTGGTGGGCTGGCCCCGCGGCGGCCGCTGAAGCGACAACCGAACCGCCGCAACAGGTGCTGGTGCTGCTGAACATGCCGGCGCCGCATTTCCGTCCCGATGGTTTCTACTCGGGCGGTTATTCCGACTCGGTCGGGCGGGCGGCGCGGCGGCGCGCCGCGGCCGCGCTGGCACGCTCCTACGGCCTGCACATGGCAACCGATTGGCCGATGCCAGCGCTCGGACTCGACTGCTATGTGATGGATGTGCCCGCCAACCTGCGTCCCGCCGAGGTGGCGCAGCGGCTCTCGCTCGAACCCGACGTGGCCTGGGCCCAGACGATGAACGTCTTTCATTCGCTGGGCCACGACGATCCCCTGTTCGATCAGCAGGCCGCAGCGCGGGAATGGCATTTGGCGCAGCTGCACCAATGGGCCACCGGACGCGGCGTGCGCGTCGCGGTGGTCGACAGCGCGATCCAGGCCGACCATCCGGACCTCGCGCAACAGGTGGCCGACCGGCTGAACCTCGTGGCCGAGCGGGCCGACTCGGCCGAACTGCATGGCACGGCGGTGGCCGGCATCATCGCCGCCCGCGCCGACAATCACGTCGGAATCGCCGGCGTCGCCCCGCTGGCCCGCATCCTGGCGCTGCGCGCCTGCTGGCAGGCCGCCGCGGGCGAAACGCTGTGCACCAGCCTGAGCCTGGCGCAGGCCCTGAGCGCGGCGATCGAGCGCGACGCGGCCATCATCAACCTGAGCCTGGGCGGACCGCCCGACCGGCTCATTCAGCGCCTGGTCGAGTCGGCCCTGGGGCACGGCATCGTGGTGGTTGCGGCCGTGAACCGCATGGCACCCGACGCCGGTTTTCCGGCCACGCTGCCCGGCGTGATCGCCGTCAGCGACGGGGCGCCGCCCCATGGCACGCGCGCGGTCGGCGCGCCGGGCACCGACATCCTCACCACCCTGCCGGGATCGCGCTGGGGCATGGTTTCCGGCGCGTCCTATGCGGCCGCCCACGTGAGCGGCCTGATGGCGCTGATGCTGGATGCGCGTTCGCGCGACCCCGCATTCAACGGCAAGGCCCGCGCAATGACCGCTGCCGACCTGGTGTCGGGCCCCGACGGCCGCATCGATGCGTGCGCAAGCCTGGTGCGTTCGTCGCCATCGTGCGGCTGCAGTTGCGGCCCGGCCGGCGGGCCGGATTCGCTGGCGCGCCGCTGAAGTGCGACGCCTGCGAGCCCTCCGGCGCCCTCGTTGCAGGACGCTGTTCGCTGGGGCCGGGCTAATGCTGTCGTGCGTGGCGTGGGGCCAGGTGAGCGGCAGCGCCACGATCGACTCGGACTACCGGTTTCGCGGCGTATCGCTCAGCGACTCGAAACCGAGCCTGCGGCTCGATGCCAATCTCGACACGCAGTCCGGCTGGTATGCGGGCGCGGCAGCAACGCAGGCAAGGGGGCCGGGCGGCGACCCGTATGCGCAACTGCTCGGCTACGGCGGCTACGTCAGGCCCATCGCCGACGGGCGCAGCGTCGAGCTCGGCGCCAGCTACTCCCATTTCGCCAACAAGGGTTTCCTGGATTTCGGCGAGGCCTATGCGGGGCTGCTGTCGGACAGCTGGTCGCTGCGCATGAATTTTTCGCCCGGTTATTTCGGCCGGCACGTCCAGACCATCTACCTCGACGCCAGCGGGCGTTGGCGGCTGGGTGAGCGCGCGCGCTTGTTCGGTCATGCCGGGCTGCTTGCGCCCGTGGCGGGCGACCATCCGGGCAACAGCGAGAGCAACCGGCCCCGCGGCGACGTTCTGGTGGGCCTGGGCTGGGGGCTGGGCGACGCGGACCTGCGGGTGGCCTGGACCCTCGCCAGTGCCGGCGGTCCGTTTCCCGGGGTGGCCCCGTCACAGCATCGCGGCGCATGGTTGTTCAGCGCCTCCTATTCGTTCTAGCGCCGAAGCTCCTTATACGGTCGGGTTGAACCTTTCGCGCGGCTACTGGAATAGACGGTGCTCATTACCTGTTGGTCCCTTACGGCCGCATCGACAGCCGTTGGCGGCACGGCAACCCCTAGAAGGA